>CANFYD010000105.1 GCA_947450745.1 Burkholderiales bacterium | reverse complement strand
CGGGCGCCAGCATCACCGCCTTCGAGCTGCAGCAGCGCCGCCGCCAACCCTGGCTGTACGCCGACGTCCAGCCGATCATTTGAACGATCGGTCGAATGACTGATTGGTAGACAGATTTCACCCACTGAGCACTCACACACACCATGGCCAATCCCATCCTCCGCCAAATGCTGAACCAGGGCGACTTCTTCGTCGTGCCCGGCATGCAAGACATGATCGCCACTGCGGTGGCCAATAAGGTCGGCTTCCCCATCGTCTACGGCACCGGCTATTGGCTGACCGCCTCCAGCCTGGGCTTGCCCGACGCCGGCATTGCCAGCTACACCCAGATGCTCGACCGCATGGCCACGCTGGTGGCGAGCAGCAACTCTGCGGTGATCGCCGATGCCGACACCGGCTACGGCGGCCTGCTGAATGTCGCGCACACGGTGCGCGGCTACGAGCGCGCCGGCGTCACCGCGATCCAGATCGAAGATCAGGAATTCCCGAAGAAATGCGGCCACACCCCGTTCAAGCGCTGCGTGCCGGTGGAAGACATGGTGGAGAAGATCCGCGTTGCCGTCGAAACGCGCGAAGACAAGGAGAACTTCCTGATCATTGCCCGCACCGATGCCCGTGCTGCCGATGGCGTGGACGCCGCCCTGCGCCGCCTGGAGGCTTATGACAAGGCCGGTGCCGATGTGCTGTTCTTCGAAGCGCCGCAGTCGGAAGAAGAAATGCGGCTGGCTTGCGAGACCTTCGACAAACCGATGATGGCCAATATGGCCGATGGCGGAAAAACGCCGATCCTGCCGGCCGCCACGTTGAAGGACATCGGCTATGCCTTTGCCATCTATCCCTCGATGACCAGCCTGGTCGCCGCCGCCGCGATGGAGCAAGCGCTGCGCACCTTGAAGGACACCGGCCTCAGCCAGAGCCCCGAGCTGCCTTTGTTCGACTTCACCGAGTTCTGCAAGCTGATCGGCTTTCAGGAGGTGTGGGACTTCGAGAAGCGCTGGGCGCGCTGAGCGGCCATGCCCGCCACCCCTCTCGGCATCGACCGCCGCACCTTGTTGCGTTGGGCTGGCACTGCGGCCACGGCTGCCGCTGTGCTGCCGACGGCCTTGGCGCAATCCGAGCCGGCTGTTGCTGGATTGGCAGGACTGACGGGCCGCCTGCGCGATCTGCTGCTGATGCGCGGCGCGCTGGATGATCGCCTCGTCATCGGCACGATCTCGGGCCAGTATTACGGCGTCATCGACGCCGAGATCACGCCTCTTTTCGGTGTCGTGGCCGTCACGTTCACGCGCTGGCGTCAGTTGCCTGATGGAGGCGGGGGCTTGCGCAGCGTCAGCTTCGAGCATGCCTACTACACCGACCTCGACAGCGGCCAGGTGCTGGACCAGTGGCGCAACCCGCTGAACGGCGCGTCTTGCAAGGTGCCGGTGTGGACCTCGCCCGCCACCGCACGCCTGCTCTTGCCCGATCTGAGCTTCCGCAACGAGAAGCCCCTGCCTGCCGGCATGAGCCTGGAGGCCAAGATGGTCTCGCTGCAGGAGGAGGGCGGCGAGCTGGTGATCGTCGAGCGCGTGCGCTCGGCCGTGCCGCGCCCGGCCCCCGCCAAGCCCTATCGCTACAGCGAGCTGGTGACGATGCGCGCCTCGCTGGCCGCGCTGCGCGATCCGAATGCCAGGCGCGTGCCCTGCAGCAACTCATTCACCAACGTCAGCGGCTGGCGTCCCTGGTTGCAGATGGGCGATCAGCCGGGGCATCTGATGGCGCAAGGCGTTGGGCGCTACGGGGCTGAATTCGAGGCCCTGCCGGCTGTTTGGCTGCAGGCCACTCGACGCTTGAAGCCCGATTGGCTGGCTGATCCCGCCAGCCGGCTGGCAGCTTTGATGACAAGCTGACATCGGCTTCGTTTCTTGGCGACCCCGGTGCAGACGCCGCCCATCGCGAGCGTCGGCTTTCGGGTAGGCTGTCTGGCGATATTCATACAACCGAACGCACATCTACAAGGAATAGCAAATGTCCAAAGCCTATTGGGTCAGCACGTATCGCGCCGTCAAGGATTCCGAAAAGGTCGCCGCCTATGCGAAGCTTGCGGGCCCCGCACTCACGGCCGCCGGCGGCCGATTCTTGGCGCGCGGAGAGCCATCAACGACCTATGAACTTGGGTTGAAGCAGCGCACGGTCTTGATCGAGTTTGACAGCGTCGAACAAGCCGCCGCTGCCCACGACAGTCCAGCCTACCAAGCAGCTTTGGCTGCTCTTGGTGATGGCGCGGATCGAGACATCCGAATCATTGAAAGTGTTTGAGCGCTTCCCGGCCTGGCGTTGCTGACGGTCAGTGGCTGTAGATCAATCGCGTTCTTTGGCACGATGGCGCAAGAACGTGGTGTCTCCGGGCGCGAAATGGCAACGCTGTTTCTCAAGGTAAATCGCCCGTCAAGCCTGATCCGGCGATTTGCCAGCCCGCCAGCGGCGTGCTTTTGTTGCGTGCCCTCCGACGGGCGGACAGGCCGGCGTCGGTTGATGCGCCGGAGCGGCCTGCGTGGGGCGGCCCCGTCACTACCGGCCGGGCCAGTCGCAAAAAAAGCGCTCCCGGGGGAGCGCTTGGCGCTGATGCAGGCTCGGGTGCAGACCGGTCAGAACGCGTAGCGAAGACGCGCGCCCACCGAGCGCTCTTCCTGCGCCGTGACCAGCACACCTTGCTGCGAGAAGTTGACAAGCGGTGATAGCGCGATATTGGCCACCCGACTCACCGAGACCCAGCTGCGGTCATTGGCCAGGTTCTTGACAAACAGCTCCAGACTCATGCCGCCCTTTTCGAAGCCCATACGGACATCCAACCGGGCGTAAGCATCCAGCTTGAAGAAGTTGAAATCGGTGTCCCACTGCGAGCCGACATAAGTCAGATCGCCCCGCACATAGCTGGACCAACCATTGGACAGGCCGAATCGATAGGTGCTGTTGGCTGACATCGTGAGGTTCGGCATGCGGCTCACCTCATTGCCGGCGAAAGAGACGGCCGTGCCGGTGAGCGCCAGCGCCCTGTTGGAACCATTCACCGATTGGCCGCCCGAGTTGTAGGTGTCCCAGGTGGCCTTCTTCCAGTCCAGATAGCCGCCAGCAGTCCAGGCCGCTGTGATCGCTGAATCCACCGACAGTTCCAGGCCGCGAATGTGAGCATCGTTGCCTTGCGTAATGCCCGTACCGGTCGCCGACAGCGGGCACGCTGTTGTGCCGCCAGTCGTCGTGCCGCAGCTGGCGGGGTTGAACAGGCTCTGGCTGGTGAGTCGGTTCTTCCATTTCTGGTCATAGATCGCCAGCGAGTACTGCAGCCGGTCGTTGACCTTTTGCTTCAGACCCCATTCGATGGACTTGAGCGTCGGCTGGGGCGTGAAGCTGCCGATATCCGGAAAGATCGAGTTGATGTAGGTCTTGGCTGCAACAGACGCATTGGCATAGCCATTGTTCACCGTCAGTGGTTGGACGCCCTTGGCCAGGTTGATGTAGGTCGACACGTCGGCCATCGGCTTGTAGCGCAGCGTCGCGCGGGGCAGCCAGTTGTCGGTGCTGTTGTTGATGGTCGCACCGGCGTAGGACACCGATTCGATGCGGTCGCTTTGGCGCCGTGTTTCGAACGATGCGGTCAGCACCGGGTTCAGGTCGTATTCCACCGAGCCATACACGGCCGGCACCGACGAATTCAGGTTCACATAGTTGCCGCTGCTGCCGTTCTCCGGCGTCACCGAGGTGGTGCCCGCCGCCGTGCGGTCCTCACCATTGCCCGTGAGCTGCGACACCTGATAGGTCGACTTGAAGTAGCTGACGCCGAACACCCCACGCAGTGCTTTACGCGGATTGGTCGAGAGGCGTGCATCCACGGTCGTGTCATTCGTCAGATTGGTCTGCAGCGCATAGTAGTTGCGCATTTTGCTGCGGTCCGCGTCATAGATGCTGACCGAGTTGGCCTCGTTGTAGCCGGCATTGACAGCCAGATCCATGTCGTAAGGCAGCGAATAGCCGAGCTGCGCCGAAACCCGCTTGGTTTCACGCGCCATGCCGGTGTGGTTCAGGCTGGGAGCCTTGGCCAGAAAGGGGTCATTGGTGCTGTTTTTCACGTAGGGGTTGTAAGCCCAGCTTGGAATCGCGGTGTTGGCATCGAAGACGCCGCTACCCACCGACTTCAGTGAGGGCAGCCCGCCGCAGAAGTACCCAACGCCTGGCGTGTAGCTCACTACATTGCCGCTTCGGTCCACGCCGCTGTAGTTGTGGCCGGTACAGCTGGTGTTGCCGGTGGCGGCAATCAAAGCGGTGGCCGGGGTGGAGTCCTCGTCCTTCTGATAGTGGCCGCGCAAGCGCAGCCACAGATCGTCGGTGGGCGTGAAGTGCAAGGTGCCGGACACGAACTTGGTGCTCTCTGCACCCAGCTCGCCGCCGTCGGTGGCATGGAAACTGGCGGCCTTGTTGCGGCTGCCAAAAGACAGGCGACCCTTCACCAGATCCTCGACCAGTGGGCCTTCGATGGTGGCATCTATGTCGTTGGAGCCATGGTTGTTGAGGGTGGCGTTGACGGTGCCTGCCAAGCGGCCAGAGGGTTGCTTGGTGATGAAGTTGACCGCGCCGCCGAAGGTGCTGCGGCCGAAGAAGGCATTTTGGGGGCCCTTGAGCACCTCCACCCGGGCCACGTCCGTCATGCCGATGCTGGAAACACCGCCGGATACGAAGATGCCATCGATGAAGATGCCGCCGGAGTTCTCCCACGGAAAGTTCGTTTCACCCTGCAGACCGCGGAAGGTCACCACGCCGAACGACCGGCCCTGTGCGCCGCTGCCTTGCGCGGAGCTGAACTTGAAGCCGGCCTGCGTGCTCAGATCGGTGATCTCCGTGGTGCCGCTGGCGCGCAGGTCCTTCTCGGAGAAGGACAGGATCGAGATCGGCACCTCCAGCAGCTTCTCGCTGCGCTTGCGGGCGGTGACGGTCACCGTCGGCAGTGCATTGGATGTCGCGGCGCTGGACGCGGCGGCAGCCGGGGCCTCGGCAGGCTCAGCCGCTTGCGCAAATGCTGCGCTGGCAGCCAGCGAGCAGGCCAGCGAAATGCTGGTCTGAACCAGCCACCGGGGTTGGCGCTTGCGCTGCAAGGTGCTGAGCATTGAGTTTGAGTTCATAAGTGAGTGAATCTCTGGTGAGCCAAGAAAGTGGAAGGTCAAAAATTGCGATGTGCATGGGGCATCAGCCCTGTTGCCAGCCTGTCGTCCTGCCCGGCTGGCAATTGATGGATACGGAGCGAATGAAATATAGAAATATTGCTTCGGCGGGTCACTTGTATTTTCGAAGCGTCCGGCAGGCGGACAGACCGATGTCCTGGCCGCGCAGCAGCGGCCCCAGCCGAGCCGCTTTTCTCGCCGTGCAGGGCTGATCGGCCCCTGGCGAAGCGTTGATCGCTGCTGCGCGGCGTGAAGCGAGTCGGCTGCGCAGCGGTTTGTCTTTCTGGGTGATGTCCGCTTTGCGGACGATGAGCGCGCCGCCGCCGTGCCGCCGTTGCAGCGGCGCAGCCCTGCGATCGCTCAGGCCGCCTGCGAGCGCTGCCGTCCGTCCAAAAAAAAGACCCGGCACCGCTGGGGTGCCGGGTCTTACTTTGTCAAACAGGCGGGCCGTGGCCCGCCGGGCTCAGAAGGTGTAGCGCAAGCGTGCGCCGACAGCGCGGGCTTCTTGTGCCGTGGCGATCAGGCCTTGCTGCGAGTAGTTGACCAGCGGCGTGATGCCGAGGTTGGCGGTGCGCGCCACCGAAGTCCAGCTCTGGTCATTGGCCAGGTTCTTGACGAACAGTTCGAGCGAGACATTGCCCTTCTCAAAGCCCAGGCGGGCATCGAGACGCGAGTAGGCATCGGTCTGGGCGAAGTTGAAGTCACCATCCCATTGCCGGCCGACATAGGTCAGGTCGCCGCGTACAAAGCTGCTCCAGCCATTGCTCAGGCCGAAGCGGTAGGTGGTGTTGGCCGACACCGTGACGGTGGGCACACGGCCGAGCGAATTGCCGTCGAAGGCGACGGCCGTGCCGGTCAGGGCCAACGCCTTGTTGGAGCCGTAGATCGATTGACCCGAGCCGTTGTAGGAATCCCAGATGGCCTTCTTGACATCCAGGTAGGCGCTGGCCGACCAGGCCTGTGCCAGTTGGGCGTCGACCGAAAGCTCCAGCCCGCGCAGATGCGCCTGGTTGCCCACGGTCACGCCTGCACCTGCTGCCGAGAACGGGCAGGCCGCCGTGTTGGCCGTGGACCCGCAGGACACCGGGTTGAGGATGGCCGTCGAGGACAGCCGGTTCTCCCACTTCTGGTCATACACCGCGAGCGCGTATTGCAGCGAATTGTTGACGCGCTGCTTCAGGCCCAGTTCGACGGATTTCAGTTTGGGCTGGGGGGTGAAGTTGGCGATGTCGGGATAGAGCGCCCGGATATAGGCTTGGCCAGCGGCCGAGGCATTGATGAAGCCGGTGTTGACCGTCAATGGTTGCACGCCCTGCGCCACATTGATGTAGGTCGAGGTGTCCGCCGTGGGCTTGTAGCGCAGCGTCAGGCGCGGCAGCCAGTTGTCCGCCTTGTTCTCCGACTTGACGCCGCTGAACGTGGTGAACTCGACCTTGTCGGTTTGGCGTCTGGCCTCGATGGATGCGGTGATCTGCTGGGTGATGTCGTATTCCACCGAGCCGTAAATGGCCGGCACGGTCGAGATCAAATCGAGGTAATTGCCGGTGTTGCGTACCGGTGCCGTGGCTCCCAGCCCGGTGTTGTAGTCCAGTTGCGACAGTTGGTAGGTCGACTTGAAGTAGCTGACACCGAGCACGCCGCGCAGCGCCGCCTTCGGGTTGCTCGACAGCCGGGCGTCGACGGTCAAGTCCTTGGTCGGGTTGGTCTGGATGTTGTAGAAGTTGGCCACCTTGGTGTGGTCTAGGTCGTACATGCTGTTCGAGTTGGCCTCGTTGTAGCCGATGTTGAAGGCCGCCTCCATGTCGTTCGGCAGCGAATAGCCGACCTGTGCGGAGACCCGCTTGATGTCGCGGCGCATGCCGGAGTGGGTCAGCTGGGGCACCTTGGCCAGGAAGGGGTCGTTCAGCGAATTGTTGACGTAGGCGTCGCGCGCGCCGGCGGGCAGGACGGTGTTGGCATCGATGACGCCCGTGCCCAATTGGCTCAGCGACGGGATGCTGCCGCAGAAATAGTTCGTGCCGGGGGTGTACTGCACCGTGTTGCCGCTGCGGTCCTTGCCGCTGTAGACGGCACCTGTGCAGCTGGTATTGCCGGTGCCGGGTAGAAACGCGGTCGCTGGCGTGGAGTCATCATCCTGTTGGTAATGACCGCGCACACGCATCCACAAATTGTCGGTGGGCGTGAAGTACAGGGTGCCGGTCACGAACTTGGTGCTCTCCGCCCCCAGCTCGCCGCCGTCGGTAGCGCGGAAGCTGGCGACCTTGTTGCGTGAACCAAAAGACACGCGGCCGGTCAGGACGTTGTCGAGCAGCGGGCCTTCGATGGTGGCATCGACGTCGGTCGAGCCGCGGTGGTTCAACATCGCGTTGACTGTGCCGCTCAGCAGGTTGGACGGCTTTTTGGTGATGAAGTTGACCGCGCCGCCAAAGGTGCTGCGGCCGAAGAAGGCGTTTTGCGGGCCCTTCAGCACTTCGACGCGCTCGACATCGTTCATGCCGATGCTGGCAACGCCGCCGGAGACAAAAATGCTGTCGATGAACACGCCGCCGGAGTTCTCCCAGGGGAAGTTCAGTTCACCCTGCAGACCGCGAAAGGTCGTCACGCCGAAAGCCCGGCCTTGCGCGCCCGACCCTTGCGATGAAGTGAAGTTGAAGCCCGCCTGCGTGGTCAGGTCCTTCACCTCGGTGATGCCGCCGCTGCGCAAGTCCTTTTCCGAAAAGGACTGAATCGAGATCGGCACATCCAGCATTTTCTCGATGCGCTTGCGAGCGGTGACGGTCACCAGCGGCAGCGCGTTACTCGAAGCGGCGTTGGCGTCAGCAGCAGCAGGCACGGACGCCTCGGCGGGGGCCGCGGTCTGAGCCAGCGCCGTGCCGACGGGCAACGAGCAAGCCAAGCTGCAAGCCAGCTGAACGCCAGTTTGAGCCAGCCATTGCGGCGTGCGCTTGTGCCGGATGCGGCTGAGCATTGGACGTGTATTCATGCATGAATCTCCGGGAGAAGTAACGACAGGAACGTTGACGAAGGAAGGCTGGACGTGGATCTGTCCTGAAGCCCGGGCTGTCGTCCTGACAAGCCGGCCCGCAGGTGATTCGTTCGCGATTCGAATGTAGGCAGACCGGTGTGCCAGGTCTTCTTTTGTTCAGCCTCACTCGGCAGGTGAACACGCGGCAATCCGAATGTGGAAAAGTCACGCAGTTCAGCGCAAGTTGTCGCTGCGCTCCGGCGCGTCATCGCGACGCGACCTGTTGAGGGCTGCTGCTACTACTACTTTGGACAATCGACCCCGCGCTTGCCGACGCTGGCGAACGCGCGCTGCCAGGAACGGTCGGGCACGGTGCGACGCGTTCAGCAGGCAGGTGAAGCAGGATAGGCCGCTTGAGCTCAGCCCGCCCCGCTCAGTTCGCTCCGCAGCCCTGCCAATTCAACGATTCAGCGATTCAGCGACTTGTGGCTTGGTCGAGAGGGCGCTCCGGTGAGCATCGGTGCGCAGTTGAGACGGGTTCCAGGCCTCGTATTGCGCGGAGATGTCCTGCGACAGCTGCTGCAGTCGCGGCACGTAAATGGACTGGATCTGGCTGGTGTTTTGCAAGGCCGACTTGATGTAGCGCATCACGATGGCACCGATGACGCAGCCGTTCACCTTCAGCGGCACCGCGACATTGCCCTCCCGGTAATGCGCGAACTCGAGGTTGCAAAAGCCTTGCTTGCGCGTGGTGGCGATCAGGTGTTCGACCTCCTTCGGGTCTTGAATGCCCATCTGCCGTTCGCGCGCCGCGCGCATGGCGGCGGCCAGCGTGTCGGCGCGCTCTTCGTCAGTGCAGTTGGCCAAGTAGCAAAAGCCGCCGGTGGCGTGCGAGATGGGCACCGAGAAGCCGATGTGGAAGCGTTCCAGCGCGCGCAGGCAGTCGTGGTCGGTGCTCAGGCGTATGACCATTTCGCCGTCGCGCGGCGTGGTCAAAGCGATGGGCCATTTCAGTTCACGGCCTGACTCCGCCACCAGCGGCTTGGCCACTTCGATCAGCAACTGCTCGACCTGAAAGCCCGCAGCCAGCTTCTGCACGCGGCTGGTGAGGCGGTAGAAGTCGCTGGGCGCTTGCTTCTCGACATAGCCTTCTGAGGCCAGCGTAGCCAGTACGCGGTGGGCGGTGCTGCGCGGTATGCCCACGGCGCGGGCCACGTCGGTGACGGTGGCGTCGCCCTTCTCGTTCATGAAAGTCAGCGCACGCAGCGCTTTTTTCAATGACTTGATCTCGTCGCGTGATTCCATCGTGTCCATGCTCCTGAATGGCGGGGTTTTGCATGGCTAAAGGCAAGTTGCATGCCAGTTGAAGCGCAGCGTACAAGGCATCTTTGCAGCTCCTGAGTGGCGACGCCTGCGTTGCGCAGCGCCTGACATCGCTTCATCGGTGAGCTCTTCATCGGTAGCGGACTGCTGTGCCAAGAGAGG
>CANFYD010000104.1 GCA_947450745.1 Burkholderiales bacterium | reverse complement strand
TGATCACCGGCACCGCGGCCAGGCCATAGGGCGTGCCACGGCCGGTCGTGAAGACATGCAGGTTCATCCCGGCGGCGAGCTGCAGCGTGCCGCAGATGAAGTCGCTGGCGGGCGTGGCGGCATAGATCAGGCCGCGTTGGCCGGTCAGCTTTTCGCCGGGGGCGAGCACGGCGGAGATGGCCGCGCTGCCGCTCTTGACGATGGAGCCCATCGCTTTTTCGACGATATTGGACAAGCCGCCTTGCTTGTTGCCCGGCGTGGTGTTGGCGCTGCGGTCCACTTGGCCGCGCTGCAGGTAGGCGTCGTACCAGGCCATTTCGCGGATCAGCGCGTCGGCCACCGCCACGCTGGCGGCGCGGGCGGTCAGCAGGTTGATGCCGTCACGCACCTCGGTGGTTTCGCTGAACATCACGGTGGCCCCGGCGCGCACCAGCAGGTCGGTACAAAAGCCGACCGCCGGGTTGGCCGTCACGCCGGAGAACGCGTCGCTGCCGCCGCATTGCACGCCCACCACCAACTCGGACGCCGGCACCGTTTCGCGCCGCCGGGCGTTCAAGCGCTCCAGATGCACGGCGGCGCGGCCCATCACCGAATCGATCATCGACATGAAGCCGATGTGTTTGTCATCTTGCAGGCAGACGACATCAAGCTTGCTGTCGGTAGTGGTCAAGCCATCGCGCTGATCGCTGATGGCGATCACCCCCGGCGGCAGTAGCCGTTCGGGTTGCAGCTTTTCACAGCCCAGGCTGACCACCATCACCTCGCCGCCAAAGTTGGGGTTCAGGCTGATGTTGCGCAGCGTGCGGATCGGGATGATGGCGTCGGGCGCGTCGATGGCGACGCCGCAGCCGTAGCTGTGTTCCAGGCCCACCACGTCGTCGACATGCGGGTAATTCGGCAGCAGTTCGGCCTTGATGCGAGCCACCGCGAACTCGACCACGCCGGCCACGCATTGCACCGTGGTGGTGATGGCCAGGATGTTGCGGGTGCCGACCGAGCCGTCCGCATTGCGATAGCCCTGGAAGCTGTAGCCGGCCAGCGGCGGCAACTCCGCCGGGCGCTCGGTCGCCTTGGGCAGGCCGTCCAACTCGCGCGCCGCCGGCATCTGCAGCAGCCGCTCATGCACCCAGCTGCCGGCCGGAATGTCCTTCAAGGCGTAGCCGATCGGCACGTTGTAGCGCAGCACGGCGGTCCCGGCGGGCAGGTCGGTCAAGGCGACCTTGTGGCCCTGTGGCACCTGATCCTTCAGCGTCAGACCGTGGCTTAGTACCGTGCCAGCGGGCAAGCCGCCGTCGTTGGCCACGATGGCCACGTTGTCGCTGTCGTGCATGCGAATCGTCAGCGGGAGGAGGGCGCGGGTCTCGTTCATTGAATCAATCCTGTGGCGGAGCGTGTTATCGGCGCTATCGGCACCGACCTTGTTAAAGTGACGCAAGTCGCAGTAGTATGTCATCAGTCGTCGTACAACAACAGGCCATTTCAGGGCCGTGATCTCATTTCCTCCACAACTCGCCATCATGCAAACCTCGCCTCGTCGCAAGCCCCGAACCCTCGCCCTGGCGTTGGTCGATTCCCTGGGTGAGCGCATCCGCAGCGGCCACTTGCAGACCGGCGACAAGTTGCCGACCGAGGCGGCCATCATGGGCGAGTTCGAAGTCAGCCGCACGGTGGTGCGCGAGGCCATCTCCAAGTTGCAGGCCTCGGGGCTGGTGGAAACGCGGCACGGCATCGGCACCTTTGTGCTGGGGCTGGGCGACACGCCGGGCTTCAAGATTGCCCCGGAGCAGTTCAACACTTTGCGCGATGTGATTGCGGTGCTGGAGTTGCGCATCGGCCTGGAAACCGAGGCCGCCGGCCTGGCCGCGCAGCGCCGCACCGACACCAACTTGCAGGCCATGCGCCAGGCGCTGGACGAGGTGACCGCCGCCGTCAACGCCGGGCGCGACGCGGTGGCGGCCGACTTCCAGTTCCATCTGGAGATTGCCCGTGCGACGCAGAACAGCCACTTCTCCGACCTGATGGCGACGCTGGGCAGCATGATCATTCCGCGCGCACGGCTGGAGCTGCCGGATGACATCAGCGAAGAGCGCCGCAACTATCTGCGGCGCGTCAACGGCGAGCATGAAAGCATTTACGACGCCATCGTGAACCAGGACCCGGACGCCGCCCGCGCCGCCATGCGCGCCCATCTGGCCAACAGCCGCGAGCGCCGCCGCCGCGCGCAGCAAGAGGCGAGCTGAGGTCCTCGTAGGGCGGGTCGAGATCCGCGATCGCTTCGCCGTCGGGCCGCGATGTCCCGCAATGCAGGGTCGCAGCCGCAGCCACGGGCGTTCGCTGCCACGCGGGTCACGACCCGCCCTACGGAATTCATGTGCACCGGCTGCATCGGCTTCGTAGGGCGGGTCGCGACCCGCGATCGGTTGCCGCCGGCCACCGCAATCTGGCGGTACAAAGTCAACACCTCAGTAGTTCCCCGCATGGGCCGAGTCGAATCTTAGTTGTACGATAACCTACAACATGAATCGTTCATGGCCGCTGAATGCGTCGGCCGGGCGATCTCACTGTCCCAGTCATCCTACGACCTTCGGAGTCCACCCATGTCGCCACAAGAACTCAAGAGCGTGCTGCAAGCCGGCCTGCTGTCCTTCCCCTTGACCGACTTCGACAGCGAGCTGCGCTTTGCCCCGAAGTCCTATGCGGAGCGCCTCGAATGGTTGCAGCCCTACGGCGCGTCGGCGCTGTTTGCGGCGGGCGGCACCGGCGAGTTCTTTTCGCTGGAGCCGGGTGAGTACAGCGACGTGATCAAAGTGGCCCTCGATGTGTGCCGCAACCGCACGCCCATCATTGCCGGTGCCGGTGGCGGCACCACGCTGGCCATCAAGTACGCCCAAGAGGCTGAGCGCCTCGGTGCCCAAGGGGTACTGCTGTTGCCGCATTACTTGACCGAAGCCAGCCAGGCCGGTTTGATCGCCCACGTCGAGGCGGTGTGTAAGAGCGTCAAGTTCGGTGTCATCGTCTACAACCGCGGCGCGTGCAAGTTGACCCCGGCCAGCCTGCTGGTGTTGGCCGAGCGCTGCCCGAACTTGATCGGTTTCAAGGACGGCTTTGGCGACATCGAGAAGTTCGTCGCCATCCGCCAGACGCTGGGCGAGCGCTTTGCCTACCTCGGCGGCTTGCCCACGGCCGAGCTGTTTGCCGGGGCCTACAAGGCGATGGGCTGCCCGGTCTATTCGTCGGCGGTCTTCAACTTCATCCCGAAAACGGCGATGGACTTCTACAACGCCCACGTGGCCGGCGACACCGCCACCTGCGAGCAGTTGATCCGCGACTTCTTCTTGCCCTACATCGCGCTGCGCAACCAGGGCGAGGGCTATGCCGTGTCCATCGTGAAGGCCGGGGCCACGTTGGCCGGCCACAGCGCCGGGCCGGTGCGCCCACCGCTGTCCGACCTGCTGCCGTCCGAGGTCGATCAACTGGGCCTGCTGATGGCCAAGCTGGGCCCTCAGTAAGTCTTGGAGCGGCTTGTGATGACGCCAACGCGTCAGGCAATCCGCCCACCAGGCAGCGCTGCAAATCACCATTGGAGACACGACACATGAAGAAATTGCTGAATTCCGTGCTGCTCGGCGCGGCCCTGATCGCCGCTGTTCAAGCACCCGCGCTGGCTCAAGCTCAGGGCCAAGCCTGGCCCAACAAGCCGGTGACGCTGCTGGTGCCCTTTCCACCCGGCGGCACGAGTGATCTGATCGCCCGCACGCTCAGCACCAAGTTGCAGGAGAAGCTGGGCGGCACCTTCATCGTCGAAAACAAGGCCGGTGCCGGTGGCACGGTGGGCAGCACAGGGGTCAAGCGCGCGCCAGCGGACGGCTACACCTTGCTGGTCACCTCGCTCGGCCCCTTGGTGATCGGCCCGCACCTGATCAAGGGCGTGGCTTACGACGCGCTGAAAGACTTCGACTACATCACGGTGGCCGTGCAAGCGCCCAATGTGCTGGCCGTGCCGGCCAGTTCGCCGCACAAGTCGCTGGCCGATGTGCTGGCCTTTCAAAAGGCCCACCCGGGCAAGATGAGCTTTGCCTCGTCGGGCAACGGCTCCAGTGATCACCTGACGGCAGAGCTGTTTTGGCAGCAGACCGGCACGACCGGCCTGCATATTCCCTACCGCGGCGGTGCGCCGGCGATGTCCGACCTGCTTGGGGCCCAGGTTGATGCGTCATTCATGAACATCAACACCGGCATGACCAATATCCGCGCCGGCAAGCTGCGCGTGCTGGCCATCACCAGCGCCAAGCGCTCGCCGCTGCTGCCCGAGGTGCCGACGCTGGATGAGCTGGGCGTCAAGGGCGTGACGGTCTACTCCTGGCAAGCAGTCGCCGCGCCGAAGGGCCTGCCGGCGGACATCAAGACCAAGCTGCACGATGCCATCGTGGCCGGCTTGAACGACCCGGCAGTGAAGCCCAAGCTGCTGGACCTGGGCTTCGAGATCGTCGGCAACACGCCCGAGCAGTTCACCGCCTTCCAGGCGGCCGAGTTTGCGCGCTGGAAGAAGGTGATCGAGCTCGGAAAAATCACTGCCGATTGAATGTGAAACCGACCAAGAGGCTGATCGAATGAGCTTTTCAAGTACTCCCCGCATCACCGCCCTGCGCGTGATCCCGGTCGCGGGCCGCGACAGCATGCTGCTGAATTTGAGCGGTGCGCACGGCCCATTTTTTACCCGCAATCTGTTGATCCTGACCGACAACTCGGGGCGCACCGGTGTGGGCGAAGTGCCCGGCGGCGAGAAGATCCGCCAGACGCTGGAAGATGCGGCCGCCCTCGTCGTCGGCCGGTCCGTGGGCGATTACCAGCGCTTGCTGCAGCGCGTGCAACAGCAGTTCGCCGACCGCGACAGCGGCGGGCGAGGCCTGCAGACTTTTGATCTGCGCACCACCATCCACGCGGTGACCGCGATCGAATCGGCGCTGCTCGATCTGCTCGGTCAGCACTTGGAGGTGCCGGTGGCGGCGCTGCTGGGTGAAGGGCAGCAGCGCGACGCGGTCGAGATGCTGGGCTATCTGTTCTATATCGGGGATCGCAACAAGACCGATCTGCCTTACTCAAGCGAGCCCGGCGCGGCGGACGCTTGGCAACGCCTGCGCCACGAGGCCGCGCTGACGCCCGAGGCCATCGTGCGCTTGGCCGAGGCGGCGCGCGAGCGTTACGGCTTCAACGACTTCAAGCTGAAGGGCGGCGTGCTGCGCGGCGACGAGGAAGTGGACGCCCTGCGGGCGTTGCATGAGCGCTTCCCGCAGGCGCGGGTGACGCTGGACCCGAACGGCGGCTGGCTGCTGAAGGACGCGATCCGCCTGATGCGCGATATGCGCGAGGTGGTGGCCTATGCCGAAGACCCCTGTGGCGCGGAAGACGGCTTTTCGGGCCGCGAGGTGATGGCCGAGTTCCGCCGCGCCACCGGCCTGCCCACGGCCACCAATATGGTCGCCACCGATTGGCGTCAGCTCAGCCACGCCTTGTCGCTGCAGAGCGTGGACATTCCGCTGGCCGACCCGCATTTCTGGACCATGGCCGGCTCGGTGCGGGTGGCGCAGACCTGCCGCGACTGGGGCCTGACCTGGGGCTCGCATTCGAACAACCATTTCGATGTGTCGCTGGCGATGTTCACCCATGTCGGTGCTGCAGCCCCCGGCCGCGTCACCGCCATCGACACGCATTGGATCTGGCAAGACGGCCAGCGCCTGACCAAGGACCCGCTGCAGATCGTCGGCGGCCATGTGCAAGTGCCGAAGCAGCCGGGCCTGGGCGTGACGCTCGACATGGTGGAAGTCGAAAAAGCGCACCAGCTCTATTTGCAGCACGGCCTGGGCTCGCGCGACGACAGCGCCGCCATGCAATACCTGCACACCGGTTGGAGCTTCAACCCGAAGCGCCCCGCGCTCGACAGGTAACGTTTTTTCAGTGCGTCATTACTTGGTTCAGCCTTAACGCCTCGTTCGACTGGTAAACCTCCCCAGCGCGTATGCGCAGATAAGAAAACCCCATGAACAAGAATTTCATTGCCGGCGAATGGCTGGACGGCGCACGCGTGTCGCGCAACATCAACCCGTCGGACACCCGTGATCTGGTGGGTGAATATGCGCAGGCCGATGTGGCGCAGACACAGCTCGCCATCGCGTCCGCCGAGGCCGCGTTCCCGGCCTGGAGCTTGTCCACCCCGCAGCAGCGCTTCGACATCCTCGATGCGGTGGGCAGTGAGATCCTGGCGCGGCGCGCCGAGCTGGGCGACCTGCTGGCCCGCGAGGAAGGCAAGACGCTGCCCGAGGCGATAGGCGAGGTGGCGCGTGCCGGCAACATCTTCAAGTTCTTCGCCGGCGAAGCGTTGCGTCCGGGCGGCGAGATGATGCCGTCGGTGCGGCCCGGCGTGGGTGTGGAGATCACCCGCGAGGCGCTGGGCGTGATCGGCATCATCACGCCGTGGAACTTCCCCATCGCCATTCCCGCCTGGAAGATTGCGCCGGCCCTGGCTTACGGCAATTGCGTCGTCTTCAAGCCGGCCGAGCTGGTGCCGGGTTCGGCCTGGGCGCTGGCCGAAATCCTCTCGCGCAGCGGCCTGCCGCAGGGCGTGTTCAACCTGGTGATGGGGCGCGGGGCCGAGGTGGGAGCGACGCTGCTGGACGACCCCCGCATTGCGGCGGTGACCTTCACCGGCTCGGTGGCCACCGGGCAAAAAGTGGCGGCCGCTTGCGTTGCCAGGATGGCCAAGTTCCAGTTGGAAATGGGCGGCAAGAACCCGATGGTCGTGCTGGACGACGCTGACCTCGGCGTGGCCGTCAACTGCGCCGTGCAAAGCGGCTTTTTCTCGACCGGCCAGCGCTGCACCGCGTCCTCGCGCCTGATCGTCACCGAAGGCATTCACGACCGTTTCGTGGCGGCGGTGATCGCAAAAATGCAGACGCTGAAGGTCGGCGACGCCCGCCAGGCCGGCACCGACATCGGCCCGGTGGTGGACCAGAACCAACTGGGCCAGAACTTGAGCTATGTCGGCATCGCGCAGGCCGAAGGTGCGACGCTGGCTTGTGGCGGCACGGCCGTGACCCACAGCGCCGACGGTCAGCCCGGTTTCTACATGACGCCGGCACTGATCACCGACACCACGGCCGCCATGCGCATCAACCGCGAAGAGGTCTTCGGCCCGGTCGTCAGCGTGCTGCGCGCCCGCGACTACGAGGAAGCGCTGTTCTTGGCCAACGACACGCCGTTCGGCTTGGCCGCTGGCATCGCCACCGCCTCGCTCAAGCACGCCACCCACTTCAAGCGCCACTCGCAAGCCGGCATGGTGATGGTCAACCTGCCGACCGCCGGGGTCGACTACCACGTGCCCTTCGGCGGCCGCAAGGGCAGCAGCTACGGCCCGCGCGAGCAGGGCCGCTACGCCGCAGAGTTCTACACGGTGGTGAAGACGGCGTACACGCAGGCTTGAAGCTAGGTTGAAGCACCGGGCATAGAAATCGGTGGCCTGGTGCTGTCGCTGATCGTTCCGACGCGAGCCACCTCGCGCCTATTTCACTGGAGACCCGCATGAATCGTTCAAACCGTCGTGATTTGCTGCTGGCGCTGGCCGGCCTGTTGACCTCAGCCGGTCAGAGTGCCGTGGCGCAGGCTTGGCCGACCAAGCCGATACGCATCGTTGTGCCCTACACGCCGGGCGGCTCGTCCGACATCATTGCGCGCATCATCAGCCAGCCTTTGTCGGAGGCGCTGAAGCAGCCGGTGATCGTGGAGAACCGGCCCGGTGCCAATGGCAACACCGGCACCGAGGCGGTGGCGAAGGCGCCTGCCGACGGCTTGACCCTACTGCTGTGTGATGTGGGCGCACTGGCCATCTCACCCTCGGTTTACACCAAGCTCAGCTTCAACCCCAGCAAGGACCTGCAGGGCGTCGGCATGTTGGCCTATTCGCCGCATCTGCTGGTGGTGCATCCGTCCGTGCCTGCCAACAACCTGAAGGAATTGGTGGCGCTGTCCAAGAAGCAGCCCTTGAATTTTGCGGTCACCGCCATCGGCAGTGCGCCGCATCTGGCTGGGGTGGCGGTGCAAAACGCGCTGGCGGCGGACTGGAACTACATCCCGTACAAGGGCGGTTCGCAGGCGATTCAAGACACCATCGGCGGCCAGACCCAGGTGCTGATGAATGGCATGCTGGCCACGTTGCCGCATGTCGAGTCGGGCAAGCTGAAGGTGCTGGGCGTGTCGCGCAGCACGCGCGAGCCGCGCTTGCCCAATGTGCCGACGATTGCCGAGCAGGGCATCCCCGGCTTCGAGTCGGGCACTTGGCAAGGGGTGTTGGTGCCAACAGGCACACCGCCGGCCATCGTGGAGCGGCTGTCCAAGGAGTTGATCCGCATCGTCCGTTCTCCCGAAGTGCGCAGCCGACTGTCGGCGCAAGGGGCCGAGGTCCACACGATGACCCCGCTTGAGCTGACACAGTTCTACGAACGCGAGCGCGTCAAATGGGCGGCCGTGGTGGCCCAAGGCGGCGTGAAGCTCGATTGAGCTTAAACAGTCCTAACCTCAACACAAGGCCCACCATGACCCCGTCCGACCCCCGCAAGATCCATGTCCTGATGGCCGGGCCGCAACTGCCGGCGCTGGCCGAGCCGGTCGAGCGCGAGTTCATCGTGCACAAGCTGTGGCTGGCTGAGGACCGGCCGGCGTTTCTGGCCGAGTGCGGGCCACTGATTCGTGGCGTGGTCACCAATGCGCCGGTGGGGGCCAGTGCCGAGCTGATTGCGGCGCTGCCGCGGCTGGAAATCATCAGCAGCTCCGGCGTGGGCCTGGACGCCATCGACCTGGCCGCCGCCCGCCAGCGCGGCGTGACCGTCTGCTCGACCCCCGGCGTGCTGAACGACTGCGTGGCCGACACCGGCCTGGCTCTGCTGTTGGCCGTGGCTCGCCGCCTGTGCGAAGCCGACCGGTTTATGCGCGACGGGCTTTGGAGCAAGGGCAAGTTCCCACTCTCCACCAGCTTGGCCGGCAAGACCTGCGGCATCCTTGGCATGGGCAATATCGGCCAGGCGGTGGCCAAGCGTGCCGAAGCCTTTGGCCTGCGCATCGCCTACAGCAAGCCGAGCCCAAGGTCCGGCCTGCCGTTTGACCGCTTTGATTATTTTGCCGACCCGCTGGACCTGGCTCGCGCCTCGGACTTCTTGGTGCTGACTCTGCCCGGCGGCCCGCGCACCCATCACCTCGTCAACACGGCAATGCTGGACGCCCTGGGCCCGCGCGGCTTCCTGATCAATATCGCGCGCGGCTCGGTGGTGGACCAGGACGCGCTGATCGAGGCATTGGTGGCCGGCCGGATTGCCGGTGCCGGGCTCGATGTGTTTGAAGACGAGCCCCAAGTGCCGCCCGCGCTGATAGCGCTGGACAACGTGGTGCTCACACCCCATATCGGCAGCGGCACCCATGAAACCCGCGCCGCTATGAGCCAGCTGGCCTTTGCCAACCTGCAGGCACATTTCAATGGCCAGGAAGTGCTGACGCGGGTGGCGTGAGGATCGGCTCGGCATCAAGGACGTCAACTAGGCCGCTGACCTGCCTCGCCGCGCGCCAGCCAGAACTCGACCTCGGCCGGTGCCAAGGCCAAATCACGCAGCCCGGGCAGGTCCATCGCTCGCAACTCGGCGCGGGCTCGGGCTTGCTGGCGGCGCACGGTGCGGGCCAGC
>CANFYD010000103.1 GCA_947450745.1 Burkholderiales bacterium | reverse complement strand
GTGCGGCTTCCAAGGGCGCAGCGGCCGGCGGCTGTTGTTGCTGTTGCTGTTGCAACTGCTCCAGCGCCGCGTGGCCGCGCCGCTCCAGTGCAATCAGCAACGTCAATTGCTGCTCCAGCAGCAGCGCCAAAGTGGCGTCTTCCAGGGTCAGCTCGACACGGCCGCGCAATTTGTCGGCCAGCTTGCGGCCCAGCGGGCCTATGCCTTGGCTGGCCATGCCGCCGAGGGCCGCGCCCAACGTGGCCGCCGCACCGAGCGACAAACCGGCCAGCGCCACATCGGCCGCCAACCCGATGGCACCGCCCACCAGCGCGCCGGTGCCCAGGCGTTTGCCGGCGTCTCTCAACGCCTCGGGGTTGAACAGATCGGCCTCCCAGCGGCCAGCCAGCGCTGGCAGCTCGGCCGCTTCGGCGCTGTTGCGGTCAAAGCCGTGCAGGCTCAGCAGGTCGAACGTGGCTTGGCGGCTGCACGCGGCGATGCGGGCGCGAAAGCGCTCGATCCGCGCCGCCCTGGCCCCGGCTGCGGCCAGCGCGCTTTTGTCCACCCGCTCGCGGTAAGCCGCCAGACTCAGCAGCAGCTCGGCCAGCAGGCGCAGGCTGGCCGTATGGCGCTCCACCGCTTGGCGCTGCAGATGCTCGGAGAGCTGTTGCAACTGGGCGCGGCGCGCCGGCAGCAAGGCACCCAGATCGATGTAGAGATCGCGCTCGGCACCGTCCAGCGGTGCCACAGCGTCGAAGCGTACGCAGGCATGCAGGCCGTGGCTGGCCAGCAGCGCCCGCCAAGCCGGCTCCTGGCTGTCGGCATGGCGCACATGATTCAGCACCGGCAGCAGCGGCTTGGCGCAGAGTTGCAGCACCTCCAGCTCGGCGGCGAACTTGGGCAGCGGCGTTTCGCGCATGTCGATCACCAGCAGCCCGACGTCGGTGGCCAGCAGGCAGCGCAGCACCTTGGCCTCTTGCTCGAACTCGGCAGCGGCCGCCGGCCCGTTCAAAAAAGCCTGCACCCGCTGGCCGCGCGGCAGCTCGCCGTCCAGCGCTTGCAAATGTTCCAGCAGGGCCGGCGCGTCCTCCAGCCCCGGTGTGTCGAGCAGACGCAGCACGGCCGCCCCGTCCACCGCCAGTTCGATGGCGGCCACTTGCCGGGTCGTGCCGGGGCTGTTGGAGACCTGGCCAAAATCGATGCGCCGGGTCAGCGTGCGCAGCAGCGAGGTTTTGCCGGCGTTGGTGTGGCCGACCACGGCAATGCTGATGGCGCTGGTGGAACTGGTGGCGCTGGTGACACTCATGGCGGGGCTCCGGCCCAACTCGCCGCAGCGCAGGCGTCATCGAACAGCGCGTCCAGCGGCAGCTCCAGCGTGGCCAGCCAGTCGCGCCAGCGCTGCAGCGACTCGGCCGCGCCGGCCGTGTCGGTGGACGACAGCAAGTACAACGCCGAGCGTTCGGCATGGCCGCAGGCGGCACGCAAAAAGCGCTCGGTGCTGCGGTCCGGGCTGGCTTGGCCGTTGCAGACCAGCAGCAAGCGCTGCGGCAGGGCCGCTTCCAACTGGGCCAGCAGCGCGCGCTTTTCAGCCGCTGCACCGGCGGTGCTGGCCAGCAGGCCGCTGGCAGCCGCCAAAGCAGCGGCGGCTTGCAGACCGGCCGGCGGCCAGGCCAGCGCGGGCGGCAGCTCAAAGGCCAGCAGCGCCAGCGGCAGCCGGTGGCTCAAGTCGCGGGGTAGAAGCTGCGCCGATCCCGGCAGCGCCGGCGTCGGCTGCTCCGGGTCCAGCAGCAGCGGCTGTTGCAGCGCCTCAAAGCGCGCCAGCAAACGCCGGATGTAGGGGTCGGTGCTGTCCACGCCGCCCTTCAAAGTCAGGCCGCGCAGCAGCAGCCACACCGCCATGCCGCTGACCAGCAACGCAGCCAAACGCAAGCCCAGGCCGTACACCAGGGTGCAACCGATCAACCACCAAGCCCAGCCCCGGTGATCGCCCTGGCCGGTCAACAGCTGGCCGACATCCGGCGTGGCAAAACCCAGCCACGCCGGCACGCTGCCCACCGCGTGCGCAAAGCGGGCGAACACCGCGCCGTCCAGGATGGTGGTCTCCCAGGTCAGTTGGTAGGACAAAAAGGAGAAGGCCGCCAACAGGCCGAGCAAGGTCAGCACAAAGGCCAGCGACCAGATCAGGTGCGTCAACAGGCCCAGGCTCCAGAGCAGCAGGCGGCCGGACTGGCCCAGCACATCGAGCGTGGCGTCCAGCACCAGGCGAGCGGTTTGCTGGCGCTCGCCGCGCAAGCCCGGCAGGCGGGTGCTCCAGCCGAGCGCCCATTTCGCCAGCCCGCCGCCTGAGCCTGAACTCGCGCCGAACAGCAAGGAAAGCAGCCACAGCGACAAGCTCAGCAAATGCGGGCCCAGCACCGCCAGCAGCGCGGCCATCGCGTTGATGCGGCGGTCGCCCCCGACCACCGCGCTGATCAAGCCATAGGACAGCAAGCCCACCCCGGCCGCTGCGGCCAGCGCCACCCACAGCAGCCGCGTGCGCCACAGCGCCAGCTCGGCATCCAGCCCCAGCTGCGCGGCCAGCACCTCGGCCCGCGCCAGCACGCGGTCTTGCGGTGTCAGGTACTGGGCATGCGCACTGCGCAGCGCCTCCACATCGTCCAGCGGCTGCAGCGCCTCGGCCCGCTGGACCGCACGCAGCTTGATCAATTGGACCAGCCGGCTTTGCGCCGGGCGGGCTGATTGCTCTGATGCGGCGGCGGTTTCAATCGATGTCAAAAATCACTCTCCCCTGCACGAGGGGCGTGCCGGCGCAGTGTAGGCGGCGGTACGGTTCCCGTAGGGCGGGCCAAGACCCGCGAGCGATTCCGGCGGCGGCACGGTTGCAACAGTCGGCCACACGCGGGTCGCGACCCGCACTACAACGCACCCTCAAGCTGACTTGGCGTAGTCGATATAACCCTTGTTGATTTCGCTGACCTTGCGCACCAGGCGATAGACGCCGCCGCCCTCGCGGGTGCGGCTGCCGTCGGTGTTGCCTTCGATGGTGGTCAGCAAGCCGCCGGCGACTGATTCGATGAGGCCGGTGTGGCCCAGGCCACCGCCGTGATCCATGATGAAGAGCATGCCGGGCTTGAGCAGGCCGGGGTTGGCCAGCGCGTCGCTGGCCGCAATCCGCCGCCCACCGTTGGACGGCGCATCTTGCCAATGCTTCAGGCAGCCGGCTGTTTTCACCATCGGGTTCGCACGATTCATCTGGCTGGCGGCCTGCTGGAAGCAGTAGTAAGTGAAAGCACAACACCAGGAAAAGCCCGGCCCCAAGCCGACGCTGGCGAGGTAGACATCAACCTGCGGGCCGGAGTTGGAGTTGACCGGCTGTTCGCGCACCTGCTTCGCCTCCTCGCCTTGCGCCACCTTGATCACCTGGGCCAGCAACGGGTCCACGGCTTGATCGACGCTGGCCACCTGGTCCGTGCCGAACAGCACCGACCAGGTGATGGCACCGACCTCGCCGTCCTGCTTCAGCGGCCGGCCTTGCGGGTCCACATGGCGGGCCTGGAACAATTTGACCGTCTGGCGCATGCCAGGGCCGTAGCTCGGGTTGCTTTCGTCCAGCTTGAGCTTGGGGTCGGCGTTCAGCCCGAGGTCGATGTTGAGCTGCTTTTTGAGCGCTTGGACAATGCTGGCATCGGCCTCGCCGACCTTGATGACTCGTCCGGGGAATTGCATGACTGTCTCCTTGTTGGATTGAGCGCAGGGGGTTTGGGAATTCGGTCCAGAGAATCGCGCTCCGACGGGCAGCCGTCGCGCCTGAGTGTCTGAAGTTCCCGCAGCCGCACGTATCCCTAACAACAGGGCAGCAGCCGGCTTTTCGGCGCGGCCCGAACCTGTGGTTAACTCCCCCGGTGCCAAATACCAACCCACCCAGCGCCACAGCGCCCTCGTCATCGCCCGCGTCGACTGAATCGCCTGCGAATCAGCCTCTGACTCAGCCGTCTTCAGCCTCCACGCCGCCCTTGACGCCCGCTGCCAAGCAGCATCCGCAAACCGCCAACCTGCCGTTTGCCCGCCATCACAGCCGCTTGCCGGCCGACATCGGGCCGGAGCAATTGCTGCGCATCCGCCAAGCGGCCTACCAGCTGCCGCAAGTGACCACGCCGGCCGAATTTGCCGGTGAGCACGCGAAGGACGAGCAGCTCGACCAGCAGGGCTTGATCCTGCTGCAAAAGGCCGTGGCCGGCGCGCGGCCGAGCCGCTGGATTGCGCCCGAGCTGATGGCCACCGCGCTGCGCCACCTCGACACCGTCGGCATTGCGCCGACCGTGCGGGCCTTGATGCTGCAACGCGGTGCCCAACTGGAGGCGCTGGGCCTGGCGCGGCTCGGCCTGGGCTGGACGCGTTTGTGCAGCCAAGTGCTGAGCTTGCCCGAGCCGGACTGGCAGAT
Organism: Burkholderiales bacterium; assembly: GCA_947450745.1. Lineage (GTDB taxonomy): Bacteria > Pseudomonadota > Gammaproteobacteria > Burkholderiales > Burkholderiaceae_C > Paucibacter_A. Next base: position 5,313 of record CANFYD010000103.1, on the reverse strand, counting down.
TCCGGTTGCCTTCCGCGTCGCACTCGGCCCCGCGCAGGTGGACGCCGTCTGGGAGTTTTATCGCAGCGGCGAGCTGCCTGCCTTGCAAGCCGCCATCGGTGCGGTGCCGGCCTATGCTGCGGCGGCCGAGTTGCTGGCGCATCTGGAAGCGCTGTTGGCGCGCAGCGAATCGGGCCACCCCGAACACTTGGAATCGCTGCTGCCGCGTCTGCAAGCGGAATGCGCCACGCCGCAAGCGCTACCGCTGCTGCTGGCCGCTTGCACCCGTGCGCAAGACCGCTGGGAGCACCGCGTGGCCGAGCTGGACACGCTGGCCGGGCTCAACGACGAGCTGGCGTTTCAGGGCTACCCGGACACGTTCGACGCCGCCCGGCGGCTGCAGCGCACGGTCACGCTGTTCGTCGGCCCGCCCAACAGCGGCAAGACGCACGCGGCTTTTGAGCGCCTGGCCACCGCGCACAACGGCGCTTACCTGGCCCCGCTGCGTTTGCTGGCGCTGGAAGGTCGGGACCGGCTGGTCGGCCGTGGCGTGGCCTGCTCGCTGCTGACCGGCGAGGAAAACGTGCCAGCCGAAGACGCCCGCGTGGTCTCCAGCACGATCGAAATGGTCAACACCACCAAGCCTATCGACGTGGCGGTGATCGACGAAGCGCAAATGCTCTTCGACCTTTACCGGGGTTGGGCCTGGACGCAAGCGATCGTGGCGGTGCCGGCGAATGAGCTGATCATCATCTGCTCGGCCTACGCCGCGCCGGCCATCGAGAACCTGCTGGGTCTGTGCGGCGAGCGCTGCACGGTGCGCCATTTCGAGCGCAAGCAAGAGGTGCAGCTGCTGGCCGCGCCGGTGCCGATTGCGGCGCTCAAGCATGGCGACGCGGTGGTGGCCTTCAGCCGCCGCGAGGTGCTGATGCTGCGTGACCAGATCGCGGCGGCCGGGCATCCGGTGTCGGTGATTTACGGCGCGCTGCCGCCCGAAGTGCGACGCCGCGAGGCCGAGCGCTTTGCCCAGGGCGCCACGCATATTCTGGTCGCCACCGATGCGATCGGCATGGGGCTGAACCTGCCGATCCGGCGCGTGCTGTTCAGCACCATGACCAAGTTCGACGGCCAGGCCGACCGGCAATTGACCGTCTCCGAGGTGCACCAAATTGCCGGCCGGGCTGGGCGTTATGGCATGCATGACGAGGGCTTTGTCGGCGTGCTGCGCGAGGCCGAACCGGCCGCCGCCCGCACCCTGAAAGACTTGCTGCCGAAAACGCCCAAAGCGCCGCGCGAATTCAAGGCGGCCGTGGCGCCGAACTGGTGGCACATCACCACCATTGCGACGCGGCTGGACTTGAACAAACTGCGCGCGGTGCTCGATGTGTTCATGGATCAGCTGCTGCTGGACGACGCGCATTTCGAGGTGGCCGAGCTGGAGCAGATGCTGGAGCTGGCCGATGAGCTGGACCGCTCGGCCGGCAGCCTGTCGCTGAAGCAGCGCTTCATCTACGCGCAGGCCCCGGTCGACACCCGCACCGATGCGCAGGTGCAGGAGTTCCTTGAATGGACGCACCGCCATGCCATCAGCGGCAACGCCGGTTCGCCCTGGTTCTTGCAGGACGTGGACGAGCACAGCCGCCTGGACCGCATGGAGCAAGCGCTGCGCTCCTGCACGCTGTGGCTGTGGCTGGACCTGCGCTTCCCCGGCATCTACGGCCAAGTGCCCGCCGTGGTGGACCTGCGCAGCCGCCTGAATGACGGCATCGAACGCCATCTGAAGGGCAAGAAGCCGCTCTGGCAGACGCGCGGACGGCGCTGAGAGGAGCGCAGCTGCTGCGCTGATCCGGCAGTAAGCCGCAGCCGCCGCGAATCTGTCAGCGGGCTGCGCCGGGTTTGGCCCGCTGCGCCGCCTACACTTCCCACGCTGCCCGGCCGCAGTGAATGTCCGCCATGCTGACGATTCACTGCGGCCGGACTGCTTCTTCGTCTTGCCTCCGTGCTTGCCTCCTGTTCGCCGCGCTCGTTGATCCCGATGGGACTGACGCCGCGCCGGACCCGACCATCCCCGTGCCGCATTGCGCCGACTGAATGACCGCATGCCCAGCCACCCGTTGGCGGAACAGCGGTTTCCCAACAGCGTCTGTCCGGGATTGCACGGCGAAGGTAAGGCGCAGCAGCAAGGCTTGGCGACCGATCGGTCGACCCGGCCTGCCCGCCCCCACCCCAGACCTGCGATGACCGCGCCAGTCACCAAGGATGGTCATGCCGGGGCTGTTATTTTTCAAACAAGAGTGCATCAGCATCGATGGCGCCGCCAGCTTGCAGATCCGCTCGCTGCTGGACCGCCAGCAGTTCTCCGACCCGCTGGGTGAGGCGGCCGCACTGGGCATTTCATCGGCGCACTGGCCCTTGTTCGGCATGTTGTGGCCGTCCGGCCTGCATCTGGCCGAGGCGATGGCGCTGCGCCCGCTGCTGGAGGACGAGACGATTCTGGAAATCGGCTGCGGCCTGGGCCTGGCCAGCCTGGTCAGCCACCGGCGCGGTGCCCTCGTCACCGCCAGCGACTGCCACCCGCTGGCCGGCAGCTTTCTGCTGGAAAACCTGCGCCTCAACGACCTGCCCCCGCTGCGCTACTGCCACGGCGACTGGACGCCCCCAGCCGAGCAAGCCCCGACGGGCTTGCGCCGCCCGCGCGTGCAAGGCCGCTTCGACCTGATCATCGGCAGCGACGTGCTGTACGAGCGCGACGACATCGGCCGCCTGCCCGACTTCATCGCCCGCCACGCCATGCCCAGCGGCGAAGTGCTGATCGTCGACCCGAATCGCGGCAACCGCTCCGCCTTCAGCAAACGCATGGCCAGCCTGGGCTACGCGCTGCAAAACCGCATCCTCAAGTCGCCGCCCGGCGCAGCGGTCAACTACAGCGGACAGTTGCTCAGCTATCGCCGCTGAGCTGGTGGAATCGAGTCCGTAGGGCGGGTCATTGACCCGCGCTGTGTGCCGTGCCCTTCGCAAAAATTGCTGCGCACATAAAAAAGCGGCGCGGATCGATGATCCGCGCCGCTTTCTATTTCAATGCAGGGCCTTGCAGCCCTGCCACTGAATTTACTTCAGGTCGAAACGATCTGCGTTCATCACCTTGGTCCAAGCGGCTGCGAAGTCGCGCACAAACGCGGCTTGCGCGTCGCTGGATGCATAGACTTCCGCCAGCGCGCGGAGCTGGGAGTTGGAGCCGAAGACCAGGTCCACCACGGTGCCTGTCCACTTGATGGCACCGGCCCCGTCACGACCTTCCATCACGCCGGGTGCCGTGGCGGACTTCTGCCACTTGGTGCCCATGTCGAGCAGGTTGACGAAGAAGTCATTGCTCAAGGTACCGGGACGGCTGGTGAAGACACCGTGCTGGGCTTGGCCGACATTGGCGTTCAGGCTGCGCAGGCCGCCGATCAACACCGTCATTTCGGGTGCGCTCAGCGTCATCAGGTTGGCGCGGTCCAGCAGCAGCTCGGCGGCGTGGCTTTCATGGCCCACCAGCAGGTAGTTGCGGAAGCCATCGGCGACCGGTTCCAGCACGGCGAAGGACTCCACATCGGTCTGCTCTTGCGAAGCATCGGTGCGGCCCGGTGCAAAAGCCACCGTCACGTCTTGTCCGGCCAGCTTGGCGGCGGCTTCAACCGCTGCGCTGCCGCCGAGCACGATCAAGTCGGCCAGCGAGACCTTCTTCTTGCCGCCCGACTGGGCGCTGTTGAAGCCCGTCTGGATGGCTTCCAGCACCGTCAACACCTTGGCCAATTCGGCCGGCTGATTGGAGGCCCAATCTTTTTGCGGTGCCAAGCGAATGCGCGCGCCGTTGGCTCCGCCGCGCTTGTCGCTGCCGCGGAAGGTGGCGGCCGAAGCCCAGGCCGTGCCGACCAATTGGGCGGTCGACAGGCCGGACGCAAGCAGCTGAGCCTTCAGCGCGGCAATGTCTTGCGCGTTGATCAATTCATGATCGACGGCGGGCACCGGGTCTTGCCACAGCTGCACTTGCGCCGGCACCAGCGAACCCAGATAGCGGGTCACCGGGCCCATGTCGCGGTGGGTCAGCTTGTACCAAGCCCGCGCAAACACGTCGGCGAACTCTTGCGGGTTCTGGTGGAAGCGGCGCGAAATCTTCTCGTAGGCCGGGTCCATGCGCAAGGCCAAGTCGGTCGTGGCCATCATCGGCGCGTGGCTCTTGGAAGGGTCGTGGGCATCGGGCACGGTGCCAGCACCGCCGCCATTCTTGGGCGTCCACTGCTGCGCACCGGCGGGGCTCTTGGTCAGCTCCCACTCGTAGCCGAACAAGGTGTCGAAGTAGCTGTTGTCCCAAGTGATGGGGGTCGGCGTCCAAGCACCTTCGAGGCCGCTGGAGATCGTGTGCACGCCCTTGCCGCTGCCGAACGTGTTCTTCCAGCCCAGGCCTTGCTCTTCAACGTCGGCACCCTCAGGGGCAGGGCCCACATATTTGCCGGGGTCGGCCGCGCCGTGGGTCTTGCCGAAGGTGTGGCCACCGGCGCACAGGGCGACGGTTTCTTCGTCATTCATCGCCATGCGCAAGAAAGTCTCGCGAATGTCGCGTGCCGAGGCGATCGGGTCCGGGTTGCCGTTCGGGCCTTCGGGGTTGACGTAAATCAGACCCATCTGCACGGCGCCGAGCGGGTTCTCGAGTTGGCGATCGCCGGTGTAGCGCTTGTCGTCCAACCACACGGCCTCGGGGCCCCAGTAGATGTCTTCTTGCGGTTCCCAGACGTCTTGGCGGCCACCGGCAAAACCGAAGGTCTTGAGGCCCATCGATTCCATCGCGATGGTGCCGGTCAGCACCATCAGGTCGGCCCAAGAGATTTTCTTGCCGTACTTTTGCTTGATCGGCCAGAGCAGGCGGCGTGCCTTGTCGAGGTTGACGTTGTCGGGCCAGCTGTTCAGCGGCGCAAAGCGCTGGGTGCCAAAGCCTGCACCACCGCGGCCATCGGCGACGCGATAGGTACCTGCGCTGTGCCAAGCCATGCGGACGAAGAACGGGCCGTAGTGGCCGTAATCGGCCGGCCACCAGTCCTGCGAGTCGGTCATCAAGACATGCAGGTCCTTGACCAAGGCGTCCAGATCCAGGCTCTTGAATTCTTCTGCATAGTTGAAGTCCTTGCCCATCGGGTCGGACAGCGACGAATTCTGCTGAAGTATCTTGAGATTCAGCTGATTGGGCCACCAGTCAGCGTTACCTCGCCCACCAGACACTGTGGGCTTGGGAGCACTGCTTGAAAACGGGCATTTTGCTTCGGTTGTCATGCTTATCTCCATCGGTTGTTTATCACT
>CANFYD010000102.1 GCA_947450745.1 Burkholderiales bacterium | reverse complement strand
TGCTGTGGGCGGGCGTTTTGTACTTGCTGACCGCGCCGCTGTGGTTCTTGTTTTTCATACCCGGCTGGATCGCCTGGGTGCTGGTATCGATCTGGTTCCTTTACCGCATCGTGCGCGGCTGGACGACGATGAACGCCGGGCGGGCGATCAATGGCTGATGTCGCCGGACCCAACTGCCATCCCCTTACCGAATGAGCGCCATGTCACACGACCCCAACTGCCTATTTTGTAAAATCGTCGCCGGTCAGATCCCCAGCCGCAAGGCCTATGAAGACGAGCATCTGCTGGCGTTCCACGATATCAACCCTTGGGCACCGGTGCATGTGCTGATCATCCCCAAGCTGCATATCGCCTCGATGACCGAGTTGGATGAAAGCCACGCCGGACTGCTCGGTTCAATGGCAGTGCTGGCTCCGCGTTTGATGAGCGAGTTGGGAGTGAAGAATGGCTTTCGCACCGTCATCAACACCGGGCCGGACGGTGGCCAAGAGGTGTATCACTTGCATATGCATGTGATGGGCGGTCCGAGGCCTTGGTTGAAGGGCTGATTCTTGCCTTGCAAACAAGTGAAAGCTCACAGAATGTGGGCCTTCGAGTGAGTTTCACACACGCCATTTAGAATGGCAGATTCGATTGCAGGAGAGAAACAATGGGTTCGTTGAGTATTTGGCACTGGCTGATTGTGTTGGTCATCGTGGTGCTGGTTTTTGGCACCAAAAAGCTCAAGAACATGGGCTCTGATCTCGGCTCCGCCGTCAAGGGTTTCAAGGACGGCATGAAGGACGGCGGCGGCACCGATGACGCCGCTGTGCCGCCCCAACAAGTGACGGGTGCCGCCAAGCCTGCCCACACGACGAACGACAGCAACACCGTCGACGTCGAGGCCAAGACCAAGTCTTGATTGCCGGTTTGACACCGCATGATTGACTTCGGTTTTGACAAGCTCGCGCTGATCGGCGCCGTGGCCCTGATCGTGATCGGGCCCGAGCGCTTGCCGCGCGTGGCCCGCACGGTGGGCCACCTGCTGGGCAAGGCGCAGCGCTATGTGTCGGATGTCAAGGCGGAGGTCAGTCGCTCGATCGAACTTGAAGAGCTCAAGAAGATGAAGGGGCAGTTCGAGGATGCGGCCGAAAGCGCCAAGCAATCGGTCGAGCAAGAGGTCAGCAGCGCCAACCAAGCGTTCGAGCAGACCTGGGCCGATGCCAGCAGCGGCCTGAGCTCCGACTCGCAAACGACCTATGGCGGCTCCGATCACGGCCATTCCAGCTACAAGCCACCGAAGAAGAACTGGCGCCTCAAACGCGGCAGTACGCCCCAGTGGTACAAGCAAAACGTCGGTGTCAGGCGCCATGTCCAGTCGGGCGCCGCCCGCGTGGCGCGGTTCCGTCCCGTTGGTCGATCGCTCTGACGCCCTTCATTTCGTCCATTCTGATCATTCAGCTTGTTCGCCCCGACTCAGAGTTCAAGTCAGCTCGGGTCGCTCCTCGTTTACTTGTGACCCATGACCGATACGCCCAAGCCCGACGATGAACTCGCTGGCACCGAACAGCCCTTTGTCTCCCATCTGATCGAGTTGCGCGACCGCTTGGTCCGTGCCTCCATCGCGGTGGCGATCGCCTTTGGTGTGCTGGCCATTTTCCCCGGCCCCTCGGCCTTGTACGACTTGCTGGCCGCACCGCTGGTGGCGCAACTGCCCAAAGGCTCGACGCTGATCGCCACCAACGTGATCTCGCCGTTCCTGGTGCCGCTCAAAATCACGCTGATGGCCGCCTTCATGGCGGCACTGCCCATCGTGCTGTATCAAGTTTGGGCCTTTGTGGCCCCCGGCCTTTATTCCCATGAGAAGAAGCTGGTGCTGCCGCTGGTGTTTTCCAGCACCTTGCTGTTTTTCGTCGGCGTGGCGTTTTGCTACTTCTTCGTGTTCGGGCAGGTGTTCAAGTTCATCCAGAGCTTCGCGCCCAAAAGCATCACGGCGGCACCTGACATCGAAGCCTATTTGAGCTTTGTGATGTCGATGTTCATTGCCTTCGGGGCTGCTTTCGAGGTGCCGGTCATCGTCGTCATGCTGGCCCGCATGGGCTTGGTTACGGTTGAAAAGCTGCGTGAATTCCGAGGCTATTTCATCGTTGTGGCCTTTGTCATCGCCGCCATCATCACGCCGCCCGATGTGGTGTCCCAACTGGCCCTGGCCATCCCGATGTGCATTCTTTATGAAGTCGGCGTGTTTGCTGCCGGGTACTTCATTCGCTACTCGAAAGCGCCCGACGAGCCCGACGCGTCCAAGTGAGCGCCGCTCATTCAGCCTGCGGCTTCGGCCGCTGTGCCACGGTCAAGGCAAATTCAAGTTGTTGCGCACCGCGTTGAACTGAGACGGTGGTGATCGTCAAAGGCTTCAACGCCGACACGGCCGCCAGCAGCTGAGCCGGGCTTTGTACCGCTTGCGTGCCGACCTTGGTCAACACATCGCCGGGCTTCAGGCCGGCATTGGCCGCCGGCGCATTGGCCAGCACGCCGCTGATCAACACACCCGCGCTGATCGGCACCTTGAAGGCTTGGGCAAATTCCGGTGTCAGCTCGCGCGTTTGCACCCCGATCCAGCCGCGCTTGACCTGCCCGTCGCTCAACAAGGCGTCCATTACTTGGCGGGCCGTGCTGATCGGAATTGCAAACCCGATCCCCAAGCTGCCGCCGCTGCGCGAAAAAATGGCCGTGTTGATCCCGACCAGGCTGCCCTCGGCGTCCACCAGCGCGCCGCCAGAATTGCCGGGATTGATGGCCGCATCGGTCTGGATGAAGTTCTCGAAGGTATTGATGCCCAGTTGGTTGCGGCCCAGCGCGCTGACGATGCCGGAGGTGACGGTCTGCCCGACATTGAACGGGTTGCCGATTGCCAGCACCACATCACCGACCAACAAGTCTTCGGCATTGCCCAGGCGAATCACCGGCAGTTTGTCCAGCGTGATCTTGAGCAGCGCAATGTCGCTTTCTGGGTCGGTGCCGACCAGTGTGGCGCGGGCTTGGCGGCCGTCGCTGAGACTGACTTCGATGTCGGACGCACCCTCGACCACATGGTTGTTGGTCAGCAAATAGCCGTCCGCCGATACGATCACCCCCGAACCCAAGCCTGTCTGCGGCCGTGCGGCGGCATTGGGTGGGCGCTGGCCAAAGTGAAAGCGCAGCCAGGGATCGTTGGCGTCATTGCTGCGGCTGGGCGGCTTGCTGGCGGTGATGCTGACGACGGCGGGTGCCGCGCGCTTGGCGGCTTGGCTGTAGCCGGCGCGGCCGACGCCGCTGGCGGGTTCGGCTGCTGTTCTCGCCACGAGCGGTGCGGCCGCTGTCGATGCAAAGTTGCCGTTGCCACGCACCGGGTTGGAGTGATCCAGCGACTGCAACCAATGCGGTTTCAGTGTGCTCAGCACAAACAGCAGCGCCAGCCCCACCGTGGCCGTCTGAGCGAAAATCAACCAAAGTTTGCGCACTACAACCCCTTCATGTCTTCATTTGAATGATCACCTCCGCTGCAAGCCCAAGCAGAGTTTTGCCGCCTGCTCCATGCGAAGTGCTGACTGGCTCAGACCGAAATCCGAGTCGCTTGCCTCCACCGCAACAGATTATCGACGGCACGCTTTGGCCGTCGGCCGCGACACTGATTGGCCCCATCTTTTGCGCAGGCACTGACTAGTGCCGCACATCTTCAACCCTCGCTATCGACCTTGCCCATCCGCATGAAAACCAATCGACTCTTGATCACCCTGGGTGACGCTTGCGGCATCGGCCCTGAAATCATCGCCCAGGCTTTTGCCCGCGGGCAGGCAAATGACTGCTGCGTGGTCGGTGACGTGGCGGTGCTGCGTCGGGCGCTGCTGCAACTGGGCTTGAACCTGCCGGTCGTGCAGCTGGACCACGTGGCCGAGCCGGCCCCGCCCGACTGCCTGCCGGTCTGGCAGGTGCCGGGCTTGCTGGCCGGTTTGGCCGAGCTGGCGATGGGGGAGATCAATGCGGCGGCAGGTGCGGCAGCGGCGGCTTGTATCCGGGCGGCGGTGGCGGCGATTCAATCTGGCCAAGCGGCGGGCCTAGTGACAGCGCCGATTCACAAGGAAGCCTGGGCTGCGGCCGGGGTTGAATTCCCCGGCCACACCGAAATGCTGCAAAGCTTGGCGGCTGCGGCGGATGGCAAGGAGCGCTCCGCCGGTGCCTCACTGCCGCCGGTGCGCATGATGTTGGCCAACGATGAGTTGCGCACGGTGCTGGTGACGATTCATTGCTCGCTGCGGCAAGCGATCGAGCAGATCAACCAGGAGTCGGTCTTGCAGACGATAGTCATCGCTCATCAGGCCCTGCAGCGTTTCGGCATGGCCGCGCCTCGCATTGCCGTGGCTGGCTTGAACCCTCACGCAGGCGAAGGCGGTTTGTTCGGGGATGAAGAAATTCTGCACATCGCCCCGGCGATTGCGCAAGCCCGAGCCCTCGGCATCAATGCAGAAGGCCCGTTCGCGCCCGACACCGTGTTCATGCGTGCCCGCCACACGGCCACGCATGCGGGTGAATTCGATCTGGTGGTGGCGATGACCCATGATCACGGCCTGATTCCGGTCAAATACTTGGGCGTGGAGCAGGGTGTCAACGTCACGTTGGGCCTGCCCTTTGTGCGCACCAGCCCTGATCACGGCACTGCTTTTGACATCGCGGGCAGCGGTCAAGCCGACACTTCGAGCCTGCTGGCGGCGATCCGCATGGCAAGGCGGCTTTTGCAAGCCTGAATACCAAGACGTACGCAAAACCGCTCCGGCGTGCGCACGGGCAAGCTTTTCAGCTCCCTGTGCTCAGGGCGGCCAATTGTTTGCGGGTTCGCGAGATGGCCCGTTCCAACAAATAGGCGTTTTCGAACGCGCGCAGCCGCTTGGCTTCGCACAGGCGCTTGAGCATGCGGGCCGTCATGGTGACGGTTTCTTGGTGCTTGGCACCCTGGGTGAAGATGAAAAAGCTGCGTCCCGCGCTGACGTGGGCCAGCCGCACCTTGTGCCAGCTGTCGCCGGTGCGCATCTGGTAGGCAAAGCCGAGTTGCAAATGCTCGATCAGCAGCTCACCTTCAAATGGCGCGGGCGCTTCGGTGGAGGCTGGCAAGCCCTCGATGCTGATGTCCGCCGCTTGCAGCACTGCCGAGCTGTCCTGGTCATTGCCGAGCTCATTGCCGAGGTCAAGGTCGATATCGATCGGGGCGTTCCAATCGACGCCGCTTTCACTCACCAGGCCCAAGCTTTTCGCTTCAGCGCTGCTCAGGCGCTGACCCATGTCGAGATCCTGCGGCACGGTCACATGGGCGTCGGCTGGCAGGTCTTGCTCGGCCGGTGGGGCCAAGCCGAAGATTGCTTCAAGTTGTTTGCTCAGCAGGTTGCTGTCCAGGGCACTGAGTGCCTGGCCTTTCAGCGATTCGGCGTGTGCGGGCAGCAATTGACCAAAAAAGTCCTTCCGCGCGGGCTCGGGCCAGGCGATCAGATCAAGCCCTTCGACGAGTGTTTTCATCAGAGGCGGTAGTCGACCCAAAAATTGTTGCCGCTGCGCCGTACCGGATTTGGCTTGCACGCTCATGACCAGGTCGCCACCCAACTGCTTGAAGCGCCGGGTGCGCTCCGGCTCGCCGGTCAAGTCGCGCGCCGACAGCACGATGGCCTGGCTCCAGATCTGCGCCAGAAAATCGCGCAAAAAGGCCGGCATCGGCACCGGCGCGAGCGCTGCCTGAAGTTGCTGCATATAACGCTGCTGGAGCCGCAGGTCGACCTCTTTGCGGGCCAGCAGATTGACGGCATCGCCCTGCGACTTCAGTGCGGCAGCGGTTTGTGCAACGATGAATTGCTCGAGCGCATCCAGCTTGCTCTCGTAGACGGCCATGTTTTCGAAGTCGCCATCGGCCACATCCTGGACCAGCTCTCGCACATGGGCAAGAAAGGCCAAGCCCGGATCCTCGGTGAAGTCTTCAAAGGCGCAAGCCAGCGAGGCCATGCGGTTGACGAAGCGCCGTACCGGGTGGCGTCGCGAGGAGAAGAACGTCGTATCGCCGAGGGCGGCACGCAACACCGGTAATTGCAAGCGCGCCAGCAGTCTGGCCATTTGCGGCGGGACTTTCGGGTCGGCCAAGATCTGATCAAACAGGCTGCCGACCACATCGATGACCATGTGGTCAAGCCGCCCGGTTGCCGCTTGGCGCAACTCTTCACGGTGCAACTGAATCAGGTTGGGCGGCAGGCCGGCATCCCAGGACGGGCCGCTGAAGTCGTCGTGCCAGTCCTGCGACCCGGTGGCTTCGCCTGGCCGATTGAAGCCGCTGAACCCCGTGTGGGCGGTCGAGAACTGAGTCTGCAACTGAGCGGATTGAGGCGAAAAACTGCTGGGCGGTGCCTGGGTTGCGGCCGCTGCGGAGTCTGCCGGTTGCTGTGCCAGCCGGCGCAACAACGCCATCAGCTGCGCATCTACCGCGCCGAGGCCACCGGTTTGGCTCGGGGCACGAGCGGCTGAAGGCGCGCCGTAGTGATCAGCGTCGCGGCCAGTTTCGCGCGGGTTGCGCAGTGCCGTGTCCCAGCCCGAGCTCTCGGCGTAGCGACCGGCGTGGGTCGGGCCGTTTGACTGGGCGTTCGCTTGACCGTTTGCTTGACTATTTGCTTGGCCGCTCCCCAGCCCACCCATCGCGCTGTCGGTGCTCAACGGTTGCGACCGGGTGGTGTGGGCTTGGCTGTTGCTCGTGGAGTCGGGCCCGCGCCTGCGCAAATCTTGCGGCCGCAAGCCGCGGTCGCGGAACAGCTCGGCAATGTCGGCGTAGCACTGCCGCATTTCCTGTGCCAGTGCGCGGGTCAACTCATCGAGCAGGATTTGTCGGACCTCTGCTTCCTCGCTGACCGCGTGCACGGCGGCCAGCAAGGCCTGCCCGATCAATTCAGGCCGCAAGGGGCTGCGGCCGCTGCTGCTGAAGTCCGCCAGATAAGAGTCGACCTCTCGCAACTCCCACTCGCTTTGGTGGCCAATCGCCAAGCCGATCCGATCGGCGGCGACCAGTGCATCGACCTGCGTGTCATCCATCAAGGAAAGTTCGGTCCAGTCCCTCTTTTCAGCCACAGCAGGAGCGACTTTGGGCGCTTGTTCCGCGCTCAATTGGTCGCGCAGACTTTGAAAAAAGCGCTGGCTGAACGCCCCCTGCTGCTTGCGGAAGAGGAATTGCGCACCGAGCAGCGCTTCGCGGCGTTTGATTTGGCCTGCCGACAAGGCCGACAGGCCAAGCCCTTCAGCACAGCGCTCGGCCGCCTGCTCAACGGCCGTGCGCACGCGCTGCAGCGCGGCCTCCAAGTGCGGGTTCATTTTGGAATCAGGCGAATTCATGGGGGACGCCAAAATTCGTATCATTTGAGCAACAGTGCATGGGCTGAGTATCGCGCCAAAGTCAAGACCCAGGCGACATGCGCAGCGCAGCGCAAGCCGTCAGTTGTCAACTAGCTAACGCCGCGCCGCTCGGTAACTTTTGCTTACTTGTGTTCGGCGCCTTAGCGCTTCAGTGAATCGCGAATTTCGCGCAACAGCACGATGTCCTCGGGCGTCACAGCCACTACGGGCGCAACTGGCGCTGCCGGCGCTTCACTGCGCTTGAGACGGTTGATCTGCCGGATCATCAGAAAAATGATGAATGCCAAGATGATGAAGTTGACCAGCACTGTCAAAAAACTGCCGTAAGCAAACAAGGGCACGCCCGCCTTGCTGAGCGCCTCGTAGGTCATGGCCCCCTTGTATTCAGGCGGCGGATTGGCCAGCAAGATGAAGTAGTTGGAGAAATCGAGTCCGCCAATCAAGCGTCCGACCACCGGCATGATCAAGTCCTTGACGATGGAATCGACGATCTTGCCGAAGGCACCGCCAATGATCACGCCCACGGCCAGATCCACCACATTGCCCTTGACTGCAAACTCTCTGAATTCCGACAAAAATCCCATTTACTTCTCCTGAGGTGGCGCAAACGCCATTTTTTCTTCATGATGAAGGCGCACCTTGCCCGTCTTTTGCCTTCAATCTGAAGTCCGGATAAGGTGTTCGCCGCGACAAAAACGCTGACATTGTGGCGTGAATGTCGGAGTTCATGGTCATCCGTAAGCTTGGTCGCAAATGCGTCCGCTAGAATCACGGGTTGACCCCGATCAGAAAGCTCGTTTGAGGACCCTCATGAGTGACCAGCAAGTGGACCATGGCAAGCGCACCTGGCTTATTGCCACAAGTTGTGCCGGAGCCGTTGGCGGCGTAGCCGTCGCCGTACCTTTTATCAGCACTTTTTCACCTTCCGAACGGGCCAAAGCGGCCGGCGCAGCGGTGGAAGTCGATATCAGCGCCCTCAAACCCGGCGAGAAGCTGACCGTCGAATGGCGAGGCAAGCCGGTTTGGATTGTTCGCCGTACGCCGGAGCAGCTGGAGTCGCTCAAAGCGACTGAATCTCAGTTGGCAGATCCGACGTCGGCGCGTACCGCTTACCCAACGCCAGAGTATGCCAAGAATCAATATCGCTCGATAAAGCCGGAGTACTTTGTCGGCGTGGGAATCTGCTCGCATTTGGGTTGCTCGCCCAGCGATAAATTCCAAGCCGGCCCGCAGCCTTCGCTGCCGGACGACTGGCATGGTGGGTTTTTGTGCCCCTGCCACGGTTCGACCTTCGATTTGGCTGGGCGCGTGTTCAAGAATAAGCCGGCACCCGACAACCTCGAAGTGCCACCGCATATGTATCTGTCCGACGCCAAGCTGTTGATTGGCGAAGACAAGAAGGCTTAACGCTAAATACAGAGGTCAATATGGCTGAATTCAAAGAAGCACCCGCCGGTGCCCCAATGGGCGAACAGCTCCTGACTTGGGTGGACAACCGCTTTCCGGCAAGCAAGCTCTACAAAGAGCACCTTTCGGAGTACTACGCGCCGAAGAACTTCAACTGGTTCTACATCTTCGGCTCGCTCGCCCTGGTGGTGCTGGTGATACAAATCGTCACCGGGATTTTCCTGGTGATGCACTACAAGCCTGATGCCGCTCTGGCCTTCGCCTCGGTCGAATACATCATGCGTGATGTGCCCTGGGGCTGGCTGATCCGTTACATGCACTCGACGGGCGCTTCGGCCTTTTTCGTCGTGGTCTACATGCACATGCTGCGGGGTTTGCTGTACGGGTCCTATCGCAAGCCGCGCGAATTGGTCTGGATTTTCGGTTGCGGCATTTTTCTGTGCCTGATGGCCGAGGCCTTCATGGGCTATTTGCTGCCATGGGGGCAAATGTCCTACTGGGGCGCTCAGGTGATCGTGAACTTGTTTGCCGCCGTGCCTTTTGTCGGCCCGGACTTGGCGCTGCTGATTCGCGGTGACTTCGTGGTCGGCGACGCCACATTGAATCGCTTCTTCAGCTTCCACGTCATTGCCGTACCGTTGGTGCTGCTGGGCTTGGTCGTAGCGCACATCATCGCGCTGCATGAAGTGGGTTCAAACAACCCGGACGGCGTAGAAATCAAGGCCAAGAAGGATGCAACCGGCCGGCCGCTGGACGGCATTCCGTTCCACCCCTACTACACCGTGCACGACATCTACGCCCTGAGCCTGTTCTTGATGGTGTTCACTTCCATCATCTTCTTCGCCCCGGAGCTGGGTGGCTACTTCCTGGAGTACAACAACTTCATCCCGGCTGACCCGCTGAAGACGCCGTTGCACATTGCGCCGGTCTGGTACTTCACGCCGTTCTATTCCATGCTGCGCGCCACCACCAATCCGATGG
>CANFYD010000101.1 GCA_947450745.1 Burkholderiales bacterium | reverse complement strand
GCGCTGTCGGTGATCTTCTCGATCGGCGCCATCGTCGGCGCCATGATCACCATGTTCGCGGCGGTCGCTTCGCGCGTTGGCGAGATCGGCACGCTGCGCGCCCTGGGCTTCCGGCGCGGTGCGGTGCTGCTGGCCTTTCTGGGTGAATCGCTGCTGCTGTCGCTGGTCGGCGGCCTGCTCGGGCTGGCGGCGGCCTCGCTGATGCAGACGGTCAATATCTCCACCACCAACTTCCAGACCTTCTCCGAGCTGGCCTTCCAGTTCAAACTGACGCCCACCATTGCCTGGCAGACGCTGGCCTTTGCGCTCTTCATGGGCCTGGTCGGCGGCTTTATCCCCGCCTGGGGCGCCGCACGCCTGAAGATCGTCGATTGCCTGCGCGCCGCGTGATTCGTTGATTGACGGCGATGTAGGGCGGGTCGCGACCCGCGTGCGGCCGGCTCTGCCTCGTTGCCCGCCGCCGTCATCGCTCGCGGGTCTCGACCCGCCCTACGGGGCCGGTGCTTGCCGCAAGAGCCCGCTGTTTTCTTGGGCTCGGCATTCGTAGGGCGGGTCGTGACCCGCGTGTGGCCGACTGTGCCACCCGTGTCGTACCCAGCCGGCCCAGTGCTTTGCTTCGGTACCCGCCCTACGGGGCTGCTTGATTGGCGGGCGAGCTTGCCAGCCGTGCGCGGCTGAGTGAACATAGCTGCATGAAAATGAATTCAAGCTCATCTTTGCGCCGGCTGCTCGTGTTGAGCAGCGCCGGTCTCGTCTTGGCCACAGCCGCCTGTGCGGAGAATCCGATGAACAAGAAACCCACCCCAACGCCCACCCCAGCGGCCAGCAGCAGCGCCCAGTTGCTGGCCCAGATCCAGGCTGAAATCGGTGACGCCGCCTGCGACAGCCCGGCGCAATGCCACAGCATCGGCGTCGGTGCCAAGTCCTGCGGCGGGCCGGAGGGTTACTTGGCCTGGTCCAGCAAGCGCAGCGACGAGAAGAAGCTGAAGAGCTTGGTGGAGCAGCACAAGCAGGCCCGGGAAGAAGACAACCGGCGCAGCGGCATGTTGTCCAACTGCATGTTCTTGCCCGACCCGGGTGCCAGCTGCGTGCCCACGCCAACCGGCCAGCAATGCCGGATCAACACCGGCCCTGGGGGCAATTCCGGGGCCCAGTAGCGGCGGTGGCCTCCGCCGAGCAGCTACCACTGACGAAAAAGGCCGCGAGCTTGAGGCTCGCGGCCTTTCGTTTTGTCAGGCCCCACCTCACGGCGGGGCTACTGACGCTTGCGTCTGGAGGGATCAGTCCAGCTTGGACAAGGCCTTGGCGGACAAGTCACGCGGGTTGTCCGACAGCGGCACGCCGCCATTGGTCACCACGCTCACGACGGTGGTCGTTTGCACCGCGCCGCCAGCATCCTTCAGCTGGAAGCCGCCGACATAACGGCTGCCATTGGCCAGACCGCGCCAGCTGACGCCGACGGTGGCCGTGCCGTTCACGTAGACCGTACCCGGCAGCAGCACGGTGAAGGTGCCGCCGATATCGGCCGGCGTCACTACCCAGCTCGACAACTTGTGGGTCATCACCGCAGCGCCGGCGTAGGCGGCCACGCAGACCTTGTAGTTGCCGGCGGCAGGTGCGGCCAATTGCACTGCTTCGTTCGAACCGTCGTTGCCCGAGTAGGTGGCCACGCCGGCTGGCGACAGCAGCATCAGGTCGTTGTCATCACCGGCGGTACCGACGTCCGCATCGCGCAGGGCGAAGCGGGCGACGAGGGTGCCGGCCGGTATCGTGACCGGATAGACCTTGACGTCGGCCGTGTCCACGCCCACAGCGCAAGCGGTCTTCAGCTGAGCACTGCTCTTGCCGCCACCGGTCAAGGCGGCGGTAGTACCCATCACCACATCCTTCAGCCCGCCCTTGTTGGCCGAAGGACGGCCGGCAAAGTTGGTGCCGATGGAGATCAGGCGGCTGCCCGACGTGGTGGTGGCGGTCAGCAACTCAGGCGCAGTGATCGACTTGCCCACCTTGGCGTTGATCGGGCTGGTGACGACATGGCTGCCGTCCGTCCAGACCAGTTTGCCGTAGCCCCAGACGCCGTCAACCGCACCAGCACCGGTCAACTTGACCGTGAAGGTCTTGGTGACGCCCGGGTCGATGGTCAGGCTGGCCGGTGTGACCACGGTGGTGAAGCCGGGCACGCTGGCCGTTGCCGTGTAGGTGGCCGTAGAGCCGCCGACGTTGGTGACCTTGCGGGTCACCGTGGTGGTGCCGACGACTTGCGAGACCGTGATCGACGGCTGGTTCAGGTTGTAAGTTTCGTCCAGCGTGCCGTAGAAGGTGCAATCCGAGGCTGGCACCACCGCTGCTTTGTTGACCTTGCACTGGTAACGCACCCAGTCGGCCTTGCCGCCGTCGTACACCAAGCCAGGATCATTGGCGCTGGTGGGCGACACATGACCGGCACCTTGCGCCCAGGGCAGCAGGCCGTTGGACAGGCCGGCTACGCCGTCGTTCAAGGTGGTGTAGGCGGTGGTCATCAGCGCCGACTTGATGGCAGCAGGCGACCAGCCCGGGTGCGATTGCTTCAGCAAGGCGGCCAAGCCGGCCACATGCGGGCTGGACATCGACGTGCCTTGGTAGGACGCCCAATCCGCTGGCGGCACCAGGGTGCCTGCGACCACAGCGTCGCGCTGAGCCTCAGACAATGCGGGTGACACGCCGGCCACGATGTCTACGCCGGGCGCGGTCAGGTCGGGCTTGAGGACGTTGGCGTCGCCCATGTTGGGGCCGCGCGACGAGAAGCTCGCCATGATCGGCGCTGGCTTGACGCCCGCGTAGAAGGCCGACAGCGCCGTGGTACCGGCACCACCGACCGCGTAGGCCTTGATCAAAGCACCGTTGGCTGCGCTGACGTGGATCGTCGGCACCGAATGGGCCTCGGCGACCAGACCGGCACCGTTGTCAGACAACACCATGCCGACGCCGCCGGCATTCAACACCGCCAGGCTCTTGTCGACGCGGGCATTCGTGCCACGCGTGCAAATCACCACCTTGCCGGCTACCTTGGCCGGGTCGAGCTGATTGGGGGCGCTGAAGCAAAGATTGAGCGTCGAAGTGGCACCGGCAATGCCGGCGTCTTCGGCGCGGATCAGCGCCTTTTGCGGCACCGCCGTGGTGTTGAACGAAGCGCCGGAATACTTGTTGCCGTTGCCCAGCACAGCATCAGCGATCAGATCACGGTCATGCGTGGATGCGGCGACTGTTGTCAACCATGGGCTGATGTGAGCCACGGCTTGGGCTGGGCCGCTGTTGCCGGCCGAGGCGGCGACGAAGATGCCGGCGTTTGAGGCGCGCAAAAAGGCCTGCTCGACCGGGTCGTTGACCGAAGTCTGGCTGCCGCTGATCGAATAGTTGATGACATTGACGCCGTCTTGCACCGCCTTGTCGATGGCCGACACGGCGTCCGAGTTGTAGCAGGTGTTCTGCGAGCCGGTGCCATCGGTGGCCGCTGGGTTGACGAAGGTGTAGCAAATCTTGTACATCGCGATGCGCGCACGCGGGGCCATGCCCGAGGTGGCACCCATCGTGATGCCGCTGACCACCGCCGTCACACCGCTGTTGCCGCCGGCTGTGGACGAGGTGTGCGTGCCGTGGCCGCCGTGGCCGGTCGCACCGCCCAGCGAGTCACGTGCCGAATAGAACTCGGTCCAGTGCTTGACTGCACCGCTGGCGATGAAGCCGGCATTGAAGAACTGCGCGCCGATCAATTTGTTGTTGCAATGGGTGGCGGGGACGAAGCCCTCGCCGGCCACACAGCTGCCGCTCCAAGTGCCCGGTGCCGAGCCATAGGCCAGCGTGCCGCCGGTGAAGACCGGCTTGCCGGCACCGTCCACGCGGTCGGCAAAGCTGGCGCTCTCCGGCCAGACGCCGGTATCAACGACGCCGATGACGATGTCTTCGCCCTTGACCAGGTTGGAGCCCGCGATCTTGGACCAGAGGCCGCCGGTCGTGCTCAGGCCCAGAAAGGTCGGTGTGGTGAAGGTGGTCGGCTGGCGTGCTTCGTCGACTTGCACGTCACGCACCAGTGGGCTGGTCAGCAGGGTCTTGACTTCCGCTTCGGTCAGTACCGCAGCAAAGCCGTTCAGCACGGTGTTGTAGCTGGCGATGACCGGCGCGTTGCCGACCAGGGCCGCAACCGTTTGCTGCTTGCTGCCCAAATAGCTCACATAGGCTTGCACCTCGGAAGCTTGAAAGTTGAAGCGACTGCCGGCGACCGGCGCGGTCGGGGCCAAGCCCGACACGCCACCGACGTAGGAGACGGCCGGTTCATCGGCCAGTTGAACGATGTAGGTGCGGCGCTCTTGCGCCATCGCGTTGCTGGCCAGAGCCGAGATCAGGGCCAGGGCGGCGATCGAAATAGGACGGAGTTTCATTGCGAGTTCCTTGAGTTTTTGACGAGGCAGCTGCGGTTCGGCGCGATCAGACAGCGCGGCGACGGCGAGCGATGGCACCGACGGCGGCCAGACCCAGGCCCATCAGCAACCAAGTGCTTGGCTCGGGAACGGCGGTCACGTTGATGTTGTCGAGGGCGAACTGGGCCTTGTTTGCGGAACGGACGCAGCTGGTCGTGCCGACCGCGCAGGAAAAGCCTTGGATGTCGACTTCGGTCACCAGCATGGCGGCATTGATCGCATCAAAGGCGTAGCTGCTGAAGCTGTAACTGCCGTTGGCGGCGGGACCAGGCAAATAGAAATTCTGTTGAAAAACCAAGGTGTTGCCGCTGTAAGCGTAGGCCACCAATACCGCCGAAGTCGACGGCACCGCGGTGCCGGGTGTGGCCAGGAAGCTGGCATCCAGCGACGTCATATTGAACGCTGTTCCGTTCGTGCGGTAGACGGCAAGGCCACCGTCATTGAGCGCACCGTAGAAGTTCGTGGCGTTGTTGGTCGGGCAGGTCAGACCGGAGCAGGTGTTTGCTACATCGGTGCCGTCAACGATGGTGCCGACCAGATCGACGCCAACCTGGGCGCCGACCTTGGTCGTGTAGCCCAGCAGCGAATAGCCACTCTGGTAAAACTCGTCGTACTGGGTGACGAAGGCGGGCAGGTACGGTGCGTTGGCAGACTCAGCAAGCCCATCAAACGTGATCGTTGCCGCGCTGGCTGCGCCGGAAGCGGCGAGGGCCGCGATGAGCAAGGCATTCTTCAAGAACTTTTGCATGATGAACCTTTTAGGTTTGTCCAATGGTCTTGGTGTTTCACACCTGGTCGGGTGTTCGCGGTGCACCCTGGGGATACCTGGGGCTGCGCGATCACAGTGGCTTGCCTCCGGGGTGTCCGCACAGCACACACCAGAGTCGAGACTATTGTGAGAATTCCGTGACTTAATTGGCATCCCGACTTGCCCTCCCTGCATTCGAGGGGGTGGCAGTTGTTATTTCGCCTTGATAAAAATTAATCGGCTGGCGATCGGTTAGACGCCAGCCTATTTTTCAGGGCAGTGGCTTGCTGCCGTCCTCGGCGCGCGGCTGCGCCGGCGGCAAGACGAGTTGCGGTTGCAAACCCTGGCCGAGGTGGGTGCTGGCGCTGAAGACCCAGTCTTCGGCCTGGCTGAGCGGCGTGCCGTCCGGCTGCGCTTGGCGCAACAGCGGCCGCTTTGAGCTGCTGTGCACCGCGTTGAACGTGCGGCTGGCGGCGGGCGCGCCGGGCAGGCTCTGCTCGGGCACCAAGACCCAATCGGGCTTGCCGGTGAACGGGTCCGGGTAGGCGCGGCGCAGGTGATGGCGGGTCTTGGCACCGCGCCGGTCGACCAGCAGATCGCTCAGTTGTTCGGGGTATTGCGGCGGCGAGCCTGGCGACGCCTTGACGTAGCTGGCGATGGCGCGCGCGATCTCGTCCCCGCGAAATTCCAGCTCGCGTTCGCGCTCACGCTGCATCGCCGTGCTCCAGCTCTGCCCCAGCGCCGCCAAACTGGCCGCCGTGATGGCGACGAAGAACAGCAGCCCGAGATAGGTGAAGCCCCGCGACCGGGGCCGGCCACTGTTTTGGCGACCGATCACCTTCTCGTGAGCCAGGGGCTCCATGTCACCAGTCCGCGAACAAGCGCCCGTCGCTGGCGCGGCCGGCTGCGCCGCTGCGCACGTCGTAGACCTGGCCTTGGGCTTGCCCTTGCGCATCGGGCGGCGGGCCCAGCGTGACCCAGTCCTCGCGGTTGCCGGTCAGCGGGTCTTCCGGGATTTCGCGGATGTAGCGGGCGCTGGCCAGCTCCTCCAGCGAATCGGGGTAATGGCCTTTGTCGGCGGCAAATTGGTCAATCGCGTCACGCATCACGTTCAACGAGGTGCGCAAGGCGGTCTCGCGGGACTTTTGCAGGCTGTTGAAATAGCGCGGCGCGGCGATCGAGGCCAGCAGGGCGACGATGGCCATCACCACGATCAACTCGATCAGCGTGAAGCCCTTGTTGCTGCATCGCTTCATCACCAATCCTTGTAGCGTGTGCCGTCCAGCGCACGGCGCTCGGAGCGGGAATAGACATCAAACACATCGCGGCCCGGGCGCGGCTCGTCGGGCGGGCTGTCGGCGGCGCGCAGGCCCCAGGTTTCGGCCGGCGGCAGGCTGGCGTCGGCGAACGGGTCGCGCGGCAGGCGGCGCAAGAAATACTGCTTGCGGCCATCCGTCGCCTTGGCATCAGCCACCCCGTCGACCAGCGCGCGCAGGCTCGGCGGGTAGCCGCTGTCCTCCGGGCTCTGCTTGATCTGCCCGGCTTCCACCGCCTTTTTGTAGGCGTCCAGCGCACCGCGCAAATGGCGCAAACCGCTGCGCAGCTCGAACTCCCGCGTGCGCTGCACCGACACTTCCAGCAGCGGCCGCGCCGAGGTGGCGAGCAGCGCCATGATGGCCAGCACCACCAGCATCTCGATCAGCGTGAACCCTTTGAAGCGCATCGGTTGACCCAAATCAGCGTGCGGCTTCCACCGCCAGCAACCCGGAGCCGTCGATGCGTACCGTGGCTGTTTCGCCGTTCAGGCCGCTGGCCGACAAGCCGCCGACGCCGATATTGAGCACCTGCCCGTTGGCGGCCGGCAGCGCGCGCAGCACCACCACCTTGTCGCCACGCGGTGCCAGCTCGACCGGGTAGCGGCCCGTCGACGCGCCGGCCATCGCTTGCGCCGGTTGCAGCTTGCTCGGGTCGAACTCCAACTCGCCCTTGATGGTCAGGCCGCTGCTGTTCTTCAGCGTCACCGCCACCGTGCCACCGGCGGCCACTTGCGGGGTCACGTCGAGTTGCAGCATCGCTTCGCGGTCGGCCTCGGCCGCTGTGGGCGCTGCCGCCGCAGCCGGCCTGTTGCTACTACCGCTGCCACTGCCCAGCATCGCGTTGCCCCCGGTCGGTGCCACGCCGACCTTGGCATTGGCGCGCAGCAAGCTGCTGAAGGCGCCCGGCGAGGCATCGGTGCCGCCGGCCATGCGGGTCAGCGCGGCGTCCGGCAGGTTCAGGTTGCGCATGATGCGCGGCGTGATCAACAGCACCACCTCGGTCTTGGCGCGTGTCTCGTTGCGCACCCCGAACAGGCTGCCGATCACCGGCAGGCCGGACAGGCCCGGAATGCCGCTGGCGGTGCGCCGGTCTTCGTCGTTGATCAAGCCGGCCAGAATCTGCGTCTCGCCGTCGTTCAGGCGCAGCGTGGTCGAGGTCATGCGGGTGCCGATCTCGTAAGCGGTGGTGCCGCCCGGGCCGGTCACTTGGCGGATCAGGTTGCTGACTTCCAGCCCGACCTTGATCACCACATCGTTGTCGAGCTGAATCGTCGGCTCCACATCGAGCTTCAGGCCCACGTCCAGATAAGACACCGAGGCCGCTACCGAGGTGCTGCCGGTGAAGTTGGTGGTGGTGGTGAAGACCGGCAGCTTCTGGCCGATGTGGACCTTCGCCTTTTCATGGTTGCGCACGCGGATCTTCGGGTTCGCCAAGATGTTGACATTGCCCGAGCTGCCGCGGATCGTCGCCACCACGGCCGGATTCGCCACCGTGCCGCGGAAGCTGTTGCGGGCGCCGATTTCCACCTGCCCCGTCACACCGGGCAGGCCGAACTGCACCTGATCCGGCCACTTCAGCCCCAGCTCATCGACCCGGTCGGTCGCCAGCTCCATCACCTCCACCTCCAGCATCACCTCGGGTTCCGGCAGGTCCACCGAGGCGATCAGCTTCTCCACCAGCCGCATCACCTCCGGCGTGTCGCGTATCACCATCAGGTTCAGGCGCTCATCGATGTGGATGTCGCGCACCTTGGCAATCGTGCGCACCATCGCCTGCACCTGCTTCACGTCGGCATTGGTCAGGTAAAGCGTGCGGGTGATCAGCTCCTGGTGCTCGCGCTGTTTGGCGCTGGTGTTGGGGAAGATCAGCACCGAGCTTTCATTCAGCAGCTTGCGGTCCAGCTGCTGGGTGGACAGCACCACGCGCATCGCTTCGTCCAGTGACACATTGCGCAAGAAGACGGTCACCTTGGCGTCGGCGCGCACATCCTTGTCGAACACGAAGTTGATGTTGGAGCTGCGCGCCAGCGCCTCGAACACCTGGCGCAGCGGCGCTTCGCGGAACTCCAGCGTCACCGGCTTCTGGAAGGCCGGGCCCATCTCGGTGTTCTGCGCCTCCAGCGGCCGCGCTTGCGCTGCCTGGCTCAGCAGCAGCCGGGCCGCAGGGTGCTGCGGTGATTCGGCCAGAATCTCGCGCCCCAGCGCTTCGGCCCGCTCCAGCTTGCCTTCGCGCAGCAAGGCGCGGGCGTTGACCAGCGTCGCTTCCTGGCGCTGGCCGCGCTCCAGCTCGGCATCAAACCAGGCCAGGCGCGGGTGCTTCGGGTCCATTTCGCGCAGCCGCTGGGTCGCCTCGCGGCCTTCGTCCCAGCGGCCGGCGCTGCGCAGCCCCTCGATCTGCAGCAGCAGCCGCGAGACGATCTGGCTGCGCACCCGCAACTGTGCGGCGCGCAGATTGTGTTCGTTCGGCTCCTGCTTGCGCGCTTCTTCCAGCAGCTCGTAGGCCTGCGGCAATTGGTTGCTGCGCACCAGTTCATCGGCTTGCCGCAAGGCCGGGTTGGCGCAAGCGCTCAACAGCACGACGGCCACCGCCAAGACGGCCAGCGCGCGTGGGGATTGGCTTGGGCTTGGGCTTTGGTGTGGGCTCGGACGAGCAGCCGGCGGCGCAAATATCGAGTGGAGCTGCTTCATGAGTTGGGCCGGAAACTTATGGTTTGGTTCAGTTTGGCGGGCAGCCAGGTCAGCTTCAGCCCACCTTCATTGATCTGGTCGACGCGCCATTGCCCGTCCACCACATCGCCGACGCGCACGGCCAGCGTGCTGCTGGGGCCAGCCAGCAAGATCTGCGCCTGATTCCCCTCGACCAAGCGGCCGATCAATTGATAGGGGAACGGTGGCGCTTGCGGTGCGGCCGGCGGTGGCGGCGGTGGGGCGACGAAGGGCGGCGCGGGCGGCGGCGGCGGCGGTGACCAGGCGGCGAATTGAGCCTCGTCGGACGGCGGCTGCGCCCAGGCGGGCCGGGCAACCGGTGCCCAATCGAGCGGCGCGGCGGCGGCGTCGGCTTTCGTACCGGCTGCTGTTTTGCTCAGTCCCGCAGCGGTGGTGCTGCGACTTGAGCCTGAACTCAACACCGGTGCACGGCTGTTGCCGGCCACCGGCTGCGCTGCTTTGTTGTTGTCGGCCTCGTCGCTGGCGGCCAGCCACAGCGTGGCGGCCAGCGTCAGCGCCAGCGCGGCAGCCAGGGTCAGTTGGCGCTGCTTCGGCGTCGTCATGGCTGAGCCCCG
>CANFYD010000100.1 GCA_947450745.1 Burkholderiales bacterium | reverse complement strand
GTTCCATTCGCTGCACGCCGTACAAGCCCAGCAGCGTGGGCAAGGGGTGGAGCCAGGCCAGCTTGTCGTTGAAGCCATAAAGATAAAGCCGGTGCAGGCCCAGGCTGCCCAGCAGCAAAGCCAGCCAAGTTGCCAGCGTTTTGGATTTGTAGTGGCTGCTCATGCGGTGGGCTCGATTTTTTCTGTGGTTTCTGGGTTGCTTTGATCACCTTGGCCGAGTTGACGTTGCATCAGCACAACATCCAACCAGCGGCCAAACTTCCAGCCGGACGCTTTCAACACGCCGGTGTGCTCGAAGCCCAAGGTTTGGTGGACGCCGATCGAGCCGAGGTTTTGCGCGTCGCCGATGACGGCCAGCATTTGCCGTGCGCCCAGCGCCTCGCAGCGCGACATCAGCTCGGTCAGCAGCAGGCGCCCCAGGCCGCGGCCTTGTTGATCCGGCAGCAAATAAATGGAGTCTTCCAAGCAAAAGCGATAAGCCATGCGGGGGCGGAAGTAATTGGCGTAGGCATAGCCCACCACGTGCCCATTCGATTCCGCCACCAACCAAGGCAGCTTGCGGCCGAGCACTTCGGCACGGCGGCGAGCCATTTCAGCGACATCGGGCACTTCGGTTTCAAATGTGCCGGTGCCGTGCAATACGGCAATTTCGTAGATGGCGTGGATCGCGGCCAAATCGGCGTCGCCACTGGGCCTGATCAATACGTCAGCGGGGAGATTCTGGTTTTCTCTTGTCATAGTCACGGGTAGTTGCGCGGCGCAGTTTATAATGTTGGGTTTTGGTGCTGGTCAAATCTTTCTGAGGATATGTTTCCTCAAAAAGGCTGGGCGTATCTACCGCGCCAACCACGGCGACCTTGCTGGGGCTTATGTCGGCTGACAGATTGTCAGGGACATTTTCTCGGAGGTCGCCACCCCGATCTACTCGCCCTGAGTGTCTCCTGGTGCGATGGACGCAATAGATTAATTGGAAACATCATGGTTGTGATTCGACTGGCTCGCGGCGGCTCCAAGAAGCGCCCCTTCTATAACATCGTTGTGGCTAACAGCCGCCAGCGCCGCGACGGCCGCTTCATCGAGCGCGTGGGTTTTTACAACCCCGTGGCTTCTGGTGCTGCTGAGTCCCTGCGTGTTGCCGTGGACCGCGTCAACTACTGGGTCGGTGTTGGTGCCCAACTGTCGGCAACTGCCGAGCGCCTGATCAATCAGGCCAAGAAGGCGACTGCGGTCTAAGGTTGACGTCAATGACAAGAATGCTTGCCGATATGCCTGCTTCGCCGACTGACACCGAGGCGTTGGTCTGGCCGGAGGATGCGATTGAGGTCGGCTGCATTCTTGATGCCTGGGGCGTCAAAGGCTGGATCAAGGTGCAAGCCTATTCAGCCGACGCCGAGGCCTTGTTCTCCTCGCGCCGCTGGTTTCTCCGGCAGCCCGAGGGAGCATTGCCAGCCTTGGCCAAAGCGGGCTTCAAGTCCGCCGCGCCCAGGCTGCTGAAAATTCTTGCGATACGCGAACATGGCGAGGGCATTGTGGCCAGCGTCCAGGGTGTCGCGGATCGAAATTCGGCCGAAGCGCTGCGCGGTGCGCGCATCTTCATTTCGCGCGCGGCCTTCCCCAGCGCGGATCCGAATGAGTATTACTGGGTCGACTTGATCGGCCTCAATGTCGTCAACCGCCAAGGCGAAGCGTTGGGGACGGTCGAAGGTCTGATCGATGCCGGCCCGCACAGCGTGTTGCGCATCACGCCGCCCGGTATGGTCGCTCCGATCAAGCCCGAGTTGGAGCGGCTCGTCCCGTTCGTCGCGACCTTTGTCGACGATGTCGACCTTGAGCAGCGTCAGATCACGGTCGATTGGGGCTTGGACTATTAAGTCCGGGTTGGCGCGCGATGCGCTTTGATCTCATCACTTTATTCCCCGAATTGTTTGGCCCGCACCTGAGTCAGGGTGTGACGCGCCGGGCCTTCGAGAGTGGGCAGGTCGATGTGAAGCTCTGGCAGTTGCGAGACTTCACGACTGACAACTACCGCCGCGTTGACGACCGTCCATATGGCGGCGGGCCTGGCATGGTGATGCTGGTCGAGCCGCTGGAGCGTGCGTTGGCGGCGGTCAAAGCCGAGCGGCTGCTGGCGCAGGCTGATGAAAAATCAGGCGCTCCGGCCATCATTCATTTCAGTCCGACCGGCCGCCGCATTGATCAAGCCTTGGTGCAAGAACTGGCTGGTGATGAGGGCGGCGTGCTGCTGTGCGGTCGCTACGAAGGCATCGACCAGCGCTTTCTGGATCGGCATGTCACGCTGGAATTGAGTCTGGGTGATTTCGTCTTGTCCGGCGGTGAATTGCCCGCCCTGGCCTTGCTGGACGCGGTAGCGCGCTTGCAGGACGGCGTTTTGAACGACGCGCAATCGCATCAGCAGGATAGTTTTTCCGAGGGCTTGCTTGATTGCCCGCATTACAGCCGGCCCGAGTTGCTGCCGAGTTTGGATGGGGAGAGTGGAGATTTGCCGGTGCCTGCGGTGCTGTTGTCGGGTCATCACGCGCAAATCAAGCGCTGGCGGCGTGAGCAATCGTTGGCGCTGACGTCACGCAGGCGTCCGGACATGATCATTGCTGCTCGATTGGCAGGGCAGCTGAGCAAGCTCGACGAGCGATTCCTTGCTCAGTGCCCGGCTGATCATCTGGCTCCCTAGTCAATACCCATTTCCCGTGCTAGACTCTTGGGCTGTTCGATCCTCTGGCGGGTCGATAAAGGTTGTGCATGCAGGATCGTGTCGTGTGTTGATTTGCTGGGTGATTGCCCGGGAACATCCTCATGCTGACGGCCTGCAAAAGCAGCGACCACCCATCTCATAAAGTTTCATCCCGTCATTGTGGCGAGCTGAAGTTCGATGCCGCCATGATCACTAGGAGAACTGCATGGACTTGATCCAAACCTTAGAGCAAGAAGAAATTGTTCGCCTTAACAAGACGATTCCCGTTTACGCCCCAGGCGACACGGTCATCGTCAGCGTCAACGTCGTTGAAGGCACACGCAAGCGCGTGCAGGCTTTTGAAGGCGTCGTGATTGCCAAGCGCAACCGCGGTCTGAATTCGAGCTTCATTGTTCGCAAGATCTCGAACGGCGAAGGCGTGGAGCGTACGTTCCAGCTGTACAGCCCGCTGATCGCTTCGATCGAAGTCAAGCGCCGTGGTGCTGTGCGCCGCGCCAAGCTGTACTACTTGCGCGAGCGTTCGGGCAAGTCGGCACGGATCAAGGAAAAGCTGGGCTGATCAAGATGTCGGCGAAGCGCATTCGCCGACGCCTTGCATGCTCAACAAAGCCGCCCTTGGGCGGCTTTGTTGTTTCTGCCGGCGCTTTGATGTCGCTTTTGCACTGACGTTCCCGGATCGGCTGGCCGCATGACACGAACCCCCATTTCCAATCCGCGCACTGCGCCGGTGCTCGGCTCCGATGCGCATTTGCCAGCGGTAGCCGCACAGGCGCTGACGCCTGCCGCCTTGCGGGCCCGCTTTGCCCTGCCGCCGCCCTGGCAGCCTGAGCTGCTCGGAGATGGTGGCCTGTTCACCGATCGGCCGCCGGCCGCTGCTTCGGTGCTGATTGCGCTAGTGAAGCGTCCCGCCGGCCTGAGCTTGCTGCTGACTCGCCGCACCGCTCATTTGCGTGATCATGCGGGGCAAATCAGCTTCCCCGGCGGGCGCGTGGAGGCCGAGGACAGCGATGCCGTGGCGACGGCCTTGCGTGAAACCGAAGAAGAAATCGGGCTTTCGCGTGCGCACATCGAGGTCCTTGGCCAGCTGCCCATCTACACCACGGTGACCGCTTTCCAAGTCACGCCCATCGTGGCGCTGGTAGAGCCTGGGTTCAAGTTGGCGCTGGATGCATTCGAAGTGGCCGAGGCTTTTGAGGTGCCGCTGCAATTTTTGATGACCCCGGCCCACCACCAACGCCATGCCTTCAATTTTGACGGCGTCGAACGGCAGTTTTTGTCCATGCCTTGGGTAGATGCAAACCGTGCAGAGGTGCCGCAGGAGTACTTCATTTGGGGTGCGACAGCCGCCATGTTGCGCAACTTCTACCGTTTCCTTTCGGCTTGAGTCTTTCAGCCCGCTATCATCTGAGCCAATGAACTTCTTTGCGGTCTTGCTCGCCTTGCTGTGTGAACAGCTCAAACCTTTGCGCCACGGTAACGGCGTCCATCTCGGTGTCATCAGTTGGGTTCGCTGGACCGGGAAAAACTTCGACGCCGGGCGCGAACATCACGCCAGCGTTGTCTGGGCCATCACGGTCATCGGGCCGGCGCTGCTGACGGCCGCTGTCTACTTGACGGTACGGCACTTCAGTCTGCTGCTGGCCCTGGCGCTTGATGTGGCGGTGCTCTACCTCACGCTGGGCTTCAGGCAATTCAGCCACTATTTCACCGATATTCGCGACGCGCTTGAGCGCGGCGACGATCTGGAAGCGCGCCGCTTGCTGTCAGAGTGGCGGCACCTGGATGCCAGCGAGTTGCCCCGCACAGAGCTGGTGCGCCATGCGGTTGAGCATTCGCTGCTGGCTGCTCATCGCCACGTTTTTGGGGTGTTCTTCTGGTTTGTCGTGCTGTCCACACTGGGCCTCGGGCCGGCCGGCGCGGTGCTTTACCGCATGGCTGAATTTGCGGGCCGTTACTGGGCCTTCAAGAGCCGGACGCTGGATGCACCGACGAACGAGCGCTTGATGCAGTTGTCCCGTCGCTTGTTCGGGTGGATCGACTACCTGCCGGCCCGCCTGACCGCTGCTGGCTTCGCGGTGGTTGGCAACTTCGAGGAGGCGGTGAATGGTTGGCGTCGCGATGCCAGCCTTTGGCTGCACCCGAACGAGGGCATCATTCTGGCTTCGGCGGCGGGTGCCCTGGGCCTGCAACTGGGCGGGGTGGCGGCTCCTGGCGTGACGCCGGACCGCAGCAAGACCTTTGACGCGGGCGTAGATTCCGAGGCCACCGTGGCCGACGGCTCGACGCCGGGGCAACTGCCACAACTTGGCCACCTGCAAAGCGTCGTGGCCCTGATCTGGCGCTCTGTGGTGCTGTGGATGCTGCTTTTGGCGCTGCTCAGTCTGGCCAATTTGGTCGGGTAATCCCAAGGTAATAAGTCACGAATCGAGCGACTCTGTCGCGTTGAGCCGTGCGCCGTCTGTTTCAGCTCACCACCCTTCAACTAAAGTGCAGGTCGCGCTAAAGTTAGCGGCTGAGAGGCCGAAGACGCCTCTATGCCAGGGTTGATTTGAGCGAACATAGAACGCTCGATGACTCACCCTGCAACGATTCTGCAACGTCGCCACAGTGGAGGTTCGCCATGATTGCCAGCGTTTCCAAAGTAACCCCCCCCATTCCGGTCGCCGGCGGCAGCGCCGTCGCTGCCGTACGTCCGGTTGCGGACGACACGGCCAAATCTGCTTCGGCTTCGGCTGCTGCCTCGTCTTTTCCCCAGGCCGAATCGGTCGTGGTCAAAATCTCTGCCGCAGGAGCGCAGCGCTCACAGCCGACGGCAGCCGCCGAAGTTGAGCCAGGCACTGCGCCTGCTGTGGCTGTGGCAAAAGTCGACCAAGCTGAGAAGGCCACCGCCACTGACTCGACGGACTCGGCTGTGGCGAATCGCAGCACTCGGCAGGGCATTGTCGCCAAGCTGTACAAAGATGCCGATGCGAACAAGGACGGCATGGTCAGCGTGCTGGAGGCGGGCGCTTACAACTTCATCAACCCCAGTTTGCCCAGCCCTGAGCGCCTTGACGAGCTGGCCGGTAATCGCACAGCCGTTCCCGAACTGCAGGCTTATGCTGCAGTCGCGAGTGCCGGATAGCTTTCTCGGATAGGCCAGCTCACGTAAAAAAGGCCCGCTGAATTACTTCAGCGGGCCTTTTCTATTCAGTCGAACCCCGCAAGCGGGGCTGTTCAGCGAGGGTTAAACCGTCGCTTGAATACCGGCAATCGCCCATTCGTGGCTGTCGTCCAGCGGACGAACCAAGTGCCAGACTTCGTCGAAGTTCTCGGCCGAGCCTTCGCTTTGCTCGCGGATCAAGCCCCAGAAACGCACGCTGACGATTTGCTGGCCGTTTTCTTGCGAGCGCTCGATGATCTTGGCATCCAGTTGCAGCACGTCGGTGCGCTGAATGGCACCCTTGCGATCGAGCAACTCCTGCTGCACCACGCCGTACATCTCGGGCGTTGTGAAGCGGCGCAGATCGACCTGATCGCCAGCGTCATTCGCAGCTTGCAGGCGAATGAACACGCGCTTGGCCAATTGCTCGAAACCGCTGATGTCAAAGCCATCGGCAGGTGCGGCGGAGGCGGCCGATGTGACTGCTGCTGCTGCCAGCGGTGCGGCGGTACTTGCCACAGCGGCAGGCGTAGCATTGAACGCCATCGGTGCGGCGGCGGGTGCTGCCATGGGCTCAGGGCTGTTATTTTGCTGCCCAAAGGGGGCACCGGCTCCGGCCATTTGCATGCCTTGCGGCGCGTTCTTGGATCCACCAAAACGGCGTATCAGAAAGCCGATCAAGAACATTGCCGCCACACCGATCAGGAGCATCGTCATCACGTTGGCCAGCGCGCCACCCATGCCGAAATGGCTGGCCAAGGCGGCCAGACCCAAACCGGCCGCCAAGCCTGCGATCGGGCCCATCCAGTTGCGCTTCGGCGCAGCAGCGGCTGCAGGAGCTGCGGCGGCGGCCGACTGTTGCGGTGCTGGTGTCGCTTGCTGGGCCGGTGTGCCCTTGCTCACATCGTTGGTGGGTGCCGGAGCGGTACGCTTCATACCGGACGACGTGCCGCCGCCCAGTCGTTTGGCTTCGGCATCAAAGGAAGGCAGGCCCAGAGTCAGGATGGCTACCAATGCAGTCAGAGCAGTCAGGCTTACAGGCTTCACAAAAATTCTCCATGGGGCCGACGTGACCCGCTTGTTCAAGTAGGGGATGGTACGGGGGATTTCAAGTGTTTCCGCCGCCCGACGAGTCAGACCGGGTCGCGCAGGTCGGCCAGCGTGATGCGGCCAAAGTCAGCGCGGGCCAAATACGCCAGCACTTTGCGCGCCGCGTCTGGTGGACTTTGCAGCTGCCCACTGGTCTTGAAATTGACGAATTGCGCTTGATCCGGAAATTTAGCCGGGTCGCCGGCACGCAATTGCGTTTGCATGTCGGTGTCGATGACGCCAGGGGCGAGCGAGACGACGGTCGCCCCGGCGGGCTTGGCGGCCTCGTCCAGCGCCATTGCGCGGGACAAGTTGTCCATCCCGGCCTTGGCCGCGCAATAGGCGGCACTGCCTGCCATCGCCCGCCGACCCAAGCCTGAGGAGATGTTCAAGATGCGGCGCTGGTTGCCCAGCTGTGCTGTAGCGCGCAAGAACGCGCTGCTCAGCAGCAGGGTGGCTTCCAGCCCGACGCGCAGCGCGGCCGACAACTCCTCCAGCGAGGTGTCATCCACCGGTCCGGGCATCGGCACGACGCCGGCGTTGTTGATCAAGGTGGCGCTGCTGAAGCGGCCCGGCGGCAAAGCCTCCAGCCAAGCTTGCAAGGCCTTGGCGGCGCTTAAGGGTTCGGCCAAGTCGTGTGGCCATTGCTCCAGCTCAGCTCCGCTGATTCGGGCCGCCTCGGTCAAGGCCGCACTTTGGCCGCGCGAGATGCCGATGACGCAGTGCTCGGGCGACGATAACAATTGCGTGGCGATAGCCTCGCCCATGCCGCGCGAAGCGCCGGTGATGATGTAAAGCGTTGTGCTCATGGCTGATCGGTGCTGGTTGGGGAGTGGAAGGGAGTGCTGGTATTGGCATTGGCGCTGGCATTGGTGCGGCGGAATTCCAGCAGCAGATTATTCGCGGGCAGTTGTAGCCACTGATTCAGAACCAAGCCCGCCTGCTGAGCCGCCGCTTCAAGCGCCGCCAGCGAGCGCAGGCCCCAGGCCGGATTGCGCTGCCGCAGGTCGGCATCAAAGGCCAGATTGCTGGCCGCAGTCGCTTGCCCGGCCACGATGAACGGGCCGTAGACGATCAACTGACCGCTGGATCGCAGGTGTCGGGCAGCCCCTTGCAGCAGGGCTGCGGCGGTTTCCACCGGCGAGATATGCAGCATATTGGCGCAAAAAATGGCGTCCAGTGCCTGATGGCTGGCCGGCAGAGTCCAGTCGTCTTGCCGCACATCCAGTTGCAGCGGCGTCGGGCCGTCGGGACGCCAAGCAGCGATGGAGGCCAGCGCTTGCGCATCGGGGTCGGAGGCCAACCAGTTCCAGCCCGGCATCTGGCTGGCGAAATGCGCCACATGCTGACCGCTGCCGCTGGCAACCTCCAGCGCCTGGCCTGCGGGCGGCAGCCAGCCCAACAAGGCGGCCAAGATCACTTGCTGATTTCGTTCGGCGGCTGCCGAGTAGCGCGCATCCACAGGTGTGGTCATGATTAAAACTCCGGTGGCGATTCGAATTGCAAGCCCAGTTCGGGCAGGTGCAGCGAGCAAGCATGCAGCATCAGCCGGGGCGCGGGGCTGCGCTCGTCGAGGCACAAGGGGTTGTAGAGCGCATCGCCCACCACCGGGAAGCCCAGGCTCAGCATGTGGACCCGCAACTGATGGGTGCGGCCGGTGACCGGTTCCAGCTCGACCCTGGTTTGCCCGGCGCTGTGGCTCAGCACCCGAAAGCGGGTCAGCGAAGCTTTGCCCGCAGCCAAGTCTACTTTTTGGCGCGGGCGGTTCGGCCAGTCGGGACTCAGCGGCAGGTTGACTTCGGCCCAGTCGTCGCCGGTGCTTGCCAGTTCGCCCGGAAGAAGCTCGCCCTGCAGCAGCGCCACATAGCGCTTGTGCACCCGGCGCTCGGCAAAGTCCATGCTGAGCCGGCGTTGCATCTCCGCACCCCGTGCCAGCAGCAGCAGGCCCGAGGTGGCCATGTCAAGTCGGTGCACGATCAAGGCGTCCGGGAACTGTTGCTGCACCCGGTGAATCACGCAGTCTTGCTTGTCGGGGCCGCGGCCGGGCACTGACAGCAGGCCGCCCGGCTTGTTGATGATCAGCAGGGCGTCATTGGCAAACAGGACGCTCAGCTCGACCGGCGGCGCGGGATTCAAAACCGATCGACCCAGCCCGATTGCACGGCCGACTGCGGGTTGCCACCGGCTGCGCGCACGGCGGCCAGCGCCGCAGCCCGGTCGTGGCCGAGGCTTTTCAACACGCAAGCCGCCACCGTGCCGGTGCGGCCGATGCCGGCGGCGCAATGCAAGAGCACTTGCGCGCCCTGGCGCAGGCTGTCGGTCAACTGCTCCACGCCGTGCCGAAACGCTGTCGGGTCGGCACCCAGCCCGAAGTCGCGCATTGGCAAATGTTGCCAGGCAAAGGGCAGGCTGCCTTCGGCAATCGCCTGGTGATAGGACGGCGACATTTGCGCCACTTCGGGCAGCGGGTTCAGGCAGACCACCAAGCTGATGCCATTCAAGCGGGCTTCGGCCAAGAAGCCATTCCAGGACTCGAAGCGGCCGGGCATTGATTGCAGCCACAGCCGCCCCGGGACAGTCCCCTGAACGGGCTTACCCGGTGCTGCCAGCATCGAGTCGGGTAGGGCGAGCGGTCTGAAAGCCATGGGGTTGACGCCGTGCGAGTGAGTGATGCGGCATTGTGCCGTGCGACCTCAAAGGAAGCTGGCGGGCACAACGGCACAATCCGGCGATGGAAAAAGTAGCTGCTGTCGTGATCGGTGCCGGGGTGGTGGGCTTGGCTGCGGGGCGAGCGCTGGCGCGGCGCGGGCTTGAAACGCTGGTGCTGGAGCGCGCCACCAGCATTGGCAGCGGCGTCAGCTCGCGCAACAGCGAGGTCATC
>CANFYD010000099.1 GCA_947450745.1 Burkholderiales bacterium | reverse complement strand
GGCCTCGGCGCGTTGCGCGGCCGGGCGGGCATTGATCTCGTCGAGCCAGCGCTTCACATGGGGCAGCTTGTCCCAGGCGTCCGCGCCCAGCACGAATGGCACGGCCCGTGCCCAGCCCCACACGGCCATGTCCACCAAGGTGTAGCTGTCGCCCAGCATGAAGTGGTGCTGGCCGAGTTGCTCGTTGATCAGCGCCCAGTGACGCCACGCCTCGAAATCGTAGCGGTTGACCGCATAAGCCTTGGGCTCGGGCGCGAAGTGCTTGAAGTGCACGTACTGGCCGCAATACGGCCCCACGCCGGTGGCCACCAGCATCAACCACGAATACATTTGCGCGCGCGCCGCCGGTGTGTTCTCGGGCAGGAACTGGCCGCTCTTCTCCGCCAGGTAAAGCAGGATTGCATTGCTGTCGAACACCGTGGCGTCACCGTCCACCAGCGCCGGCGTCTTGGCGTTCGGGTTGATGGCGGTGTAGGCCGGCAGATGCTGCTCGCCCTTGCGCGTGTCGACCGGTATCAACTCGTAGGGCAGGCCGGACTCTTCCAGATACAGCGCCACCTTCATCGGATTTGGCGCGGTATGGAAATAAAACTTCATCATGGGATGGCTTTCGAGGTTGGGGACGAACAGCGGGCGCAAGGTAGCGATGAACTGCCATTCTGGGGCCCAACCGGCCGGTCGAGCGAGGCTGGGGGCATCAGTCCTTGCTCAGCAACGGCGTCAATCCTTCGCCCCCACCAGCCGCAGCGACGAACTTGGGACCGGAATGGCCTCAAGTCATCGCCTGGAGCTGGAGTGCGCAGCGGCAAAAAATAGAGCTCTGAAGTTTGAAGGGGAGAGTTTGAAAACTTTGACCCCCGCCTTCGTTTCGCGCTGCTCAACTACCCCGCGTGACCTCGGCGGAACTCTGCCAAACCGCAGTGGTCAATCTGTGCAAGCTCGGGGTCCGACGAGGTGCGGCGACATATTCAGCGCATCAGCAAATGATTGCTGACGCCATTCGCAATGCAAATAACTTGGACCCCCATTCTTAATTTCGAGATGAGCGAGATGGGATATGGGCGCTTCAAGCGTGACTTAAGACCGGACTTTTAAAAATACAGGTTTTATCATTTGAGCTGGTTGCCCAGGCCCTTTTCCAGCAGTTCTGAGCGGCAGCTAATCTTTCCAACCTCTGCCTTTTTATACCAAATGAATACTCAGCAAAATCACTCAGATGTGAGCCTGATCTTCAGCGGGCTCATCGCCTTGACTCTGGCTGGCTGTGGCGGTGGCAGCAGCGACACCGGTGGCGTCTTGCCCACGCCCTCTCCCGTGGCACAGGTGCCCGCAGTGCCCAGCGCGGTGACGCTGAGCGGCGTGGCCGCGACCGGTGCGGCCTTCAGCGGCGGCGTGGTGTCTGCCACCGACAGCACGGGCGCAGCGGTGGGCACCAGTAGTCTGGTGGGTGACGATGGCAGGTTCTCGATCAAGCTCAGCATCGGCGCCAAGGCACCTTTCGTGTTGGTGGCCGAGCGTGCGACCCTCAACGGCCAGTTCGAGCGCCTCGTCAGCGTGGTCAGCACCACCACGGGTGACACGGCCACCGTCAATTTGACGCCGGTGACCACGCTGATCGCGGCCCTGCTCTCGCCCTCGGGCGATCCGACCAAACTGGCGGCTGAAGTGTCGGCCGGCACTGCCCGGGTCACCAGTGCCTCGGTGGCCACCACGGTCGACCAGGTGCAAACGCTGCTGGCCCCGCTGCTGGTGGCCACGAACACCAGCACGATCAATCCGTTGACCGGTAGCTTTTCGGTCAACGGCAGTGGCTACGACCGCCTGCTGGACTCGGTGCACGTGAGCATCACGCCGGCCAGCGCCACTGCCAGCAATATCGAAGTGGCCGTCAAACAGCAGACAGCCGAGGGCGCACAGCCGGCCACAGTGAGCTTCACCAGCGCCAGCGCCGCGACGGTGCAGTTGCCCGCAGTGGAGGCCGGCACCCTGGTACCCGATGGCACCTCGGTGAAGATCAACCAGTTCCTCACCGACCTGACCGCTTGCTATGCACTGCCGCTGGCCGACCGGGTGAACGGAGTCAGCGCCACGTCCACCGCTGTGGTGGGCGGTGCCAGCGATGTGAAAGCCTCCGCTTGTCGCACGCTGTTTGTTGGCGCCGACCCGGCCGGCTACCTGAGCAACGGCCAGCGCGTGGGCCGTGACGCCAGCAACAGCGGCGCCTTCGCCGGCCTGTTCCGCAGGGGTGCCGACGGTGTGGTGTTCAGCCAGGGCAGCTATGAATTCACCCGCAGCAACGGCGACTTGGTGTTGGGCTACAAGAGCCGTGACAGCGTCGGCAACGAGGGCTACGACACTCTGGTGGTGCGGCGCGACAGTGCCGACGGCAAGCTCAAGTTGGTGGGTAACCAGTACGCCTATCCGGGCGGTGTGGTGCCCTACCAGCAGGTGCGCCAGTTCATCATGCTCAACCAATCAGCCTACAACTACCGCAGCACCGGCTACACGTTGAACGTGGACAACAAGACCGACAGCGCCGGCGTTCCGCTGTTCGATCGCGTGGAGGTGACCACCCCTCGCGGCGGCACGCTGGTGCTCAAGCCCAACCGGGGCTACGGTTACCTGGGCCTGGTGAAAGGGACGAGCACTTTGGGCACCAACTTCATGCGCCTGCGCAGCGAGTTCATCAATTCGCTGACTACCGGCACCCTGTCGACCATGGAGCCTGGCCTGTTTTTCTCGAGCACTCTGGTGAGTGAGGCCGAGCTGGCCGCCGTGCCTGCGCAATCGGCCTGGATCTACAGCTATTTCCTGGCCGGCAACACTGGCAGCACGCCCAACGCGGTGCAGACGTACAAGACCCGCGCTCGCGCGCTGACCATCGGCGAGCTGACGCAGAAGAAGCTGGCCACGCTGAATGACGGCGTTATCGCGGCGCTGCAGTCCAACGCTAATGCCAGCAACGGCAGCGTCCCGCTGCCTACTGATGGACCAATCGACACCGGCGTCACCGCCAATGGCGGCGGCTGGAGCGTGGCCAGTGGCGCGCTGCCGCCCACCAGCATTTCAATCTACGGCAGCTACCAGGGATCGGGCTTCAGCGACGTGGCCAACTTTGGCTCCACTGCCCGCACCACTGCAGTTTCCTGCTTGGCAGCGACAGCGGCTGACAAGCACTGCAGCAGCACCGTCAGTGGCGCGTTTGCCAGCGGCGCGGTGTTCAACGGGGTGCACCTGTGGGCCCGCGACAGCGCTGGACGCGAGTACGCCAACTTCTACGCCACCTACAAGCTCACCCTGCCCTGATCGGGCGCGATGTTGGCGGTCGGCCCTGCCAACATCGCAGCAGCGCGGAGTTGAGATCCAGTCTGAAAAATATTTTCCCGCCGGTTGCCTTGCGCGGCCAAAGCCGGTGCTTGGTCTCAAAGATCAGCGTTTCAAATCACAGACTAGCTCGCTGGCTGGGCTTCGGTTCAGCCGCGACGGCGCCGGGCGATGAAGCCGATGCTCGCGAGGCCGGCAAGCATCAGCGCGTAGCTGCTGGGCTCGGGGACCAGGGCGGCGTTGCTGTAACCATTCACAGCTGCAGTGGCATACATATTCCCGGCCAGCGTGTTTGCCGTCGCGTTGATGAATGAACCGGAAAGACCGGTGCTGCGACTCTGGCTCTGGCCGACGTAGCAGTAACCCGAGGTGCAACTGGGGTCGGCCACGGACTGTGAATCGGAAGCAATGGACTGATGGTTACTGGTGGACTGCGAGCCGGCACCGAGGGCGCCGACTCCGTCGATGGACAGTGAGCTGTAAGCCGACGCATGTTCAGGCTGACCCGAGGCGGCCGGATCAAAAGTGGCGGTCACCGTGGCGCTCAGCGACGCTGTGACCGAGAACAGGGCGACCGTGTTGGCCGACAGTGTGAAGTTCTGGTTGTAGAAGTAGGACGAATCCGCAGAGGCCTGAAAGTTGGAGTGAGCACCGCCAGTTGCCGTGCCCAGCGCGGTGCCACTGGCGCTCAGCGAGCTGCCGATGGCCGTGCCCGGACCGGACACATTGGCGCTGGCCCAGGCGTTGCTCACGCCCGTGGTGTTGACCGAAACCGGAACGAACGCGGTTGCGCCAGACGCATTGACCGAGGAAAGCTGGCCAGACTGGTTGTCGAAGGCGGAGGCAGACACATAGTTGCCGTAGCTGAGCGCCGTGTCGCTGAAGGTGATCGAGGTCGCACCGGCAAGCAGCGGGTTCAGCTTGTACAAAGTGATCTGGATGTTGTCGAGTGTGGCGGTGGCGGTGCTGGCGGCAAAGGCCGGCGCGGCGGCCAAGCAGGCGACTGCGGAGGCAATAGATGCAAGACGCTTCATTGAATCACTCCCCGAATTGACAATTTGCACCGCATTTGGAGCGGGATGCTCTGTCGGCAGTTTTTGCAATTTGATCATCGCTGCTGGCGCGATGCCAACGCTCCCCCGATCCCAGGGGGGTCTATGCCGTTTCGTGTGGAACTTGACATCACCGGCATTGATGCACCGCACCTGTTGGTGGCGGCGCCGCCGGAGCCAGAGGATTGACAGGAAGTTGTTTCAGTTTGGACATGGGGCTGAAGACCATGCACTCAGGCGCTTATCAAAGTCGCTTCTCAGGCCCGAGCAATTGAATGGAAGCGGTTCACCTTCGCTTCAGGATCGAAACACACACTGGCGTTGCTCGGTCCGAGCCCCCACTTTTTGATCCTGAGTCAACCTGAGAACACACCATGATGCTGCCCACTACTTTTGCTCGCCGTCGCGCCACGGCCCTTGTCGCCAGCCTCGCCAGTGGGCTGATGCTGATGGCCTGCGGTGGTGGCGGCGGTAGCACCGCCGAGCAGGTGGCACCCCAGGTGGCGGCGCCGACAGCCACCATCGCTGCGGCGATGTATTTCACCGACGATTTCTCAAACGAATATGACGCGGTCTGGGTCTCGATCTCGCGTGTCACGGCAGTCAACGGCAGCGGGGTGGAGGTCGAACTGCTGGCCTATGCCCCCAGCCGGCGCTTGAATCTGCCGGCCTTGCGTGATGCCGGCACTTGGGCCGCGAATGCGAAGATCCCCACGGACACCGTGGCAGTGCGCGTTTATGTTGATCCGCAAGCTCAGTTGCAGCAGCTCAATGGCAGCGTGCAAGACGTGACGCTGAGCACGGCGGCGGGTTATCTGAGCTTCCAGTTGGACAGCTGGAACCGCAGCTCCGGCGCGCTGGCGCTCGACTTTGACTTGCCACGCTTCACCTTGCAGGGCACAACGCTGGTGGCGGCCACTCGTGTGGCCACCCATGACGACCTGTCCACTTGGAACCACCGCGACGCCGAGATCAAGGGCTCGGTGACTGCCGTCAGTGCCAACAGCCTGACCATCGACGCAGGGGTGTTCGGCACCCGCTTGTTTGTGCTGGATGCCAACACCAGCTATGTGTCCTTGCAGAGCAATAGTTGGCAGCCCGCACTGGGCGATACCGTCGAGGTCTACGGCAGCGTCAGCGGCCAGGGTGTCGAGCTTCAATTCACCGCCCGCGTCATCAAGCAACGCAGCAGTGCATCTTCAAACAATGCCAGCGCCGTGCTGTCCAGCGAAATCAAAGGCCTGGTCGGCTCGGTCAACGGCACGGTAGCCACGCTGACTGTCAACGCCAGCCGTTATGGCGGCCCGACGGGCACCCTGCCCATCGATCTGGCGACGGCTGTGTTCAAGCGCGGCTCGCTGGCCGCCGTGGTGGCCGGAGTGCGCCTCGAGGTCTATCTGACCCGTGTGGGCGATCGCTGGGTGGCCCAGGCGGTGGAGATTGAGGGCGCGGCAAAAGCAGGGTCAAGTTCAAACACCGGCTCAAGCGGCAACAGCAACGGCAACGATACCGGTACCGGTACCGGTACCGGCTATGCCGAGCTGAAGGGCCGTGTCGTCACGGTCAGTGGCAGCCGCGTGACGCTGACGCCCTTGTACACCGAGCGTTTCAGCGGTGTTTTGCCGGCCGGCAACGTGACTGTCGATCTGGCCAACGCCTATTTTGAGAAGTCGGCCCTGTCTTGCCTGGTGGCTGGCACGCCGATCGAATTGAAGGGGTCGTTGGACGCCGCCGGCTCGTTCCTGGTTGTCAAGGTCGAAGCTGAGGGCGCTTGCGCCAGCGCCATTCCTGTCAGCGGCGTCACAGCTTCCGCTGGCAGCTCGGCTGCCGCGCTGAACGGGCGCTTGATCGAGGCCAAGGGCACGATCAGCGCCGTCCGTGCCGGCGAGTTCGACCTGACGGTCTATCGCATCGAAGGGCTGTCCAGTGGCCTGAGCAGCGTTGTCGTTCGGTACAACAACGCCACGGTGTTCAAGGACATCTCAGCCGCCACCCTGGTCGCCGGCCGGTTCATGGAGATCAAAGGCATATTGACCGACGGCGTGATCACCGCCGTCAAGGTCGAGCGTGACTGATTGATGGGCTGAGCGAGTGACTGCGCAGGTCGGGCGGGGCTGATGTGTTTCAGCCCCGCCCGACTCTTGCCCTCATTTGCGCTCAGCTGTGTCCAGCGGAGCGAGCAGCCTCACCTCAAACACCTCACCTCACCTCACACCTGCCACTGCGCCATCAGCCCCGCCCACTTGGCGCGGGCGGCCAGCAGGTGGCGTTCTTTCACATGGCCGTAGCCGCGGATGTCTTCCGGGATGCGGGCGATGTCGACGGCCAGGCTCAGGCGCTCAGGCGTCAGGCCCTTGGCCAAGAGGGCGTCGATGCTGGCGCGGTATTCGCCGATCAGCGCGCGTTCGGTGCGGCGCTCTTGCGAGTAGCCGAACACATCAAACGTGCCGCCGCGCAAGCCCTTCAGCTTGGCCAGCACGCCGAAGACCGGGCGTATCCAGGTGCCGAACTGGCGTTTTTGCGCCTCGCCCTGGGCATTGGTCTTGGACACCAGCGGCGGTGCCAAGTGGTGCACCAGCTTGTAGTCGCCCTCGAACTGGGCGGCAATCTTGGCGACGAACTTCGGGTCGGTGTGCAGGCGCGCCACCTCGTACTCGTCCTTGTAGGCCATCAGCTTGAACAGATAGCGGGCCACGTTTTCGGTCAAACGGGTTGACTTCAAGCCGCTTTCGGCGGCGCGCACTTTTTCGACAAAGCTGAGGTAAGTGCTGGCGTAAGCGGCGTCTTGGTAATCGACCAAGAACTCCACCCGCTTGTTCAGCATCTCGTCCAAGCCTTGGCGCTTGACGATGTTGATCACCTGCCGAGCCGCGTACAGCGCTTGCACCGCGCTCAAGTCCACCGCGCAACGCCGGCCCCATTCGAACGCGACCTTGTTGTTGTCGATCTGCACATTGTTCAGCTCGATGGCCCGCATCAGCGCGGCATAGCTCAAGGGCACACGACCTTGCTGCCAGGCATAGCCCAGCATCAGCGGGTTGGTGTAGAGCGAATCGCCGACCAGTTTGACCGCCACTTCCTCGGCATCGAACAGGCCCAGGCTGGCCTTGCCCACAGCCGCGCTGATGGCCGATTCACAGGCCGCGCCGGGGAAGCTCCAGTTGGCATCGCCGACCAGCGCCGCAGTCGGCGAGCCGTGGGTGTTCAAGGCCACAAAGGTGCGGCCCTCGCGCATCACCGCCAGCGTGGTCTTGTTGGCCGCGACGATGGCGTCGCAAGCGATCACCAGGTCCGCTTCCGCCGTGCCGACCTTGGTGCAGTAAATGGCGTCGGCCTGGTTGGCGATCTGGATATGGCTCCAGGTGCTGCCGCCCTTTTGCGCCAAGCCGGCCGCGTCTTGCGTGACCACGCCCTTGCCTTCCAGGTGGGCGGCCATGCCCAGCAATTGACCGATGGTGATGACGCCGGTGCCGCCGACGCCGGCCACCACAATGCCCCAGGCCCGCTCGGGGTTGGGAATCAGCGGCATCGCCAGCGGGCCCAGATTGGCATCGAAGGGGCTGACGCGTTGCTCCTTCTTCGGCTTTTTCAGCGAGCCGCCCTCGACGGTGACAAAGCTGGGGCAAAAGCCCTTCACGCAGCTGTAATCCTTGTTGCAGCTGTTCTGGTTGATCTGGCGCTTGCGGCCGAAATCGGTTTCCAGCGGCTCCACGCTCAGGCAGTTGGATTGCACCGAGCAGTCGCCGCAGCCCTCGCAGACCAGCTCGTTGATGACCACGCGCTTGGCCGGGTCCACCAACTTGCCCCGCTTGCGGCGGCGGCGCTTTTCGGTCGCGCAGGTCTGGTCGTAAATGATCACGGACGTGCCGGTGATCTCGCGGAACTGGCGCTGAATCGCGTCCAGCTCATCGCGGTGATGGACGGTCACGCCGGGCAGCAGTGCCACGCCGCTGTACTTCTCTGGTTCGTCGGTGACGATGCACAACTTGGACACGCCCTCGGCCGTCACGCTCTGCATGATCTGCAGCACCGAATGCCCTTCGGCCCGCTCGCCCACCTGCTGCCCGCCGGTCATCGCGACCGCGTCGTTGTAGAGGATCTTGTAGGTGATGTTGACGCCCGAGGCGATGCTTTGGCGGATCGCCAGCAGGCCCGAGTGGAAGTAGGTGCCGTCGCCCAGGTTGGCAAAAATGTGCTTTTCGGTCGTGAACGGCGCTTGGCCGACCCAGGGCACGCCCTCACCGCCCATTTGCGTGAAGGTGGCGGTTTTGCGGCCGGGCATCCAGGTGACCATGTAGTGGCAGCCGATGCCGGCCACCGCGCGCGAACCCTCGGGCACGCGGGTGGAGGTGTTGTGCGGGCAGCCGCTGCAGAACCAGGGCGTGCGGTCGGCCCCGCCAGCGGTCTGTTCTTCGGTCTTCAGCGCCATTTCCTTGGCGTCGATCAGGGCGACACGGGCGTCCAGTCGGGCCTGCACGTCGGCATCGACTCCGAGCTTTTTCAGGCGCTTGGCAATCGCGCGGGCAATGATGGCCGGCGTCAGGTCGGCCTGCGGGCGCAGCAGCCAGTTGCTGCTCGGGTTGGGCAGGCTCCACTCGCCGCCGTCCCCGCCAGCATCGTCAAATTTGCCCAGCACATGCGGCCGCACATCGCCGCGCCAGTTGTACAGCTCCTCCTTGACCTGGTATTCGATCATCTGGCGCTTTTCCTCGACCACCAGAATCTCCGTCAGGCCCTGGGCAAAGTCGCGCGTGATGGTCGCTTCCAGCGGCCACACGACGTTGACCTTGTGCAGGCGAATGCCCAGCCGGCGGCAGGTGTCGTCGTCCAGGCTCAGGTCATGCAGCGCCTGGCGGGTGTCGTTGAACGCCTTGCCGCTGGCGATGATGCCGAAGCGGTCGTGTTTGGCTTCATTCGGGGTGGAAATGACGTTGTGGTTCAGCTTGTTGGCGCGGATATAGGCCAGCGCGGCGTACCACTTGTGGTCCATCAGCCGGGCTTCTTGCTCCAGCGGCGCGTCGGGCCAGCGGATGTGCAGGCCGCCCACGGGCATCTGAAAGTCCTCCGGCATGATGATGCTGACCCGGTCCGGGTCCACGCTGATGCTGGCCGACGACTCGACGATTTCTTGAATCGTCTTCATCCCCGACCACAGGCCGGAGAAGCGGCTCAGCGCAAACGCGTGCAAGCCCATGTCCAGAATGTCTTGCACGCTGGACGGGAAGAACACCGGGAAGCCGGCGGCCTTGAAGACGTGGTCGCTCTGGTGCGCGGCGGTCGAGCTTTTGGCGATGTGG
This sequence comes from Burkholderiales bacterium, assembly GCA_947450745.1. GTDB lineage: Bacteria > Pseudomonadota > Gammaproteobacteria > Burkholderiales > Burkholderiaceae_C > Paucibacter_A. Next base: position 160 of record CANFYD010000099.1, on the reverse strand, counting down.
TCATCGCCGGCCACCGCAATCACGCCGCCCAGCCGCGAGGTGCCGGCCATGTTGGCGTGCTTGAAGACGTCCACGCTGCGGTCCACGCCCGGCCCCTTGCCGTACCAGATGCCGAACACGCCGTCGAACTTGGCTCCCTGTGGAAACAGGTCTAGCTGCT
>CANFYD010000098.1 GCA_947450745.1 Burkholderiales bacterium | reverse complement strand
GCGGCCGGCGCGCTCGGCCAGTTCCACCGAGTTGCTGGCCACTTGGCCGATTTCCTGCGCCGCCAACTGGCTGCGCTCGGCCAACTTGCGCACCTCGGCCGCCACCACGGCAAAGCCCTTGCCATGCTCGCCGGCCCGCGCTGCCTCGATGGCCGCGTTCAGTGCCAGCAAATTGGTCTGGTAGGCGATGTCGTCAATGATGGTGATCTTTTGTGCAATCTGCTTCATCGCCACCACCGTCGCCTTGACCGCCTGCCCGCCCTCGGTCGCTTCGCTGGCGGCCTTCAGGGCCATCGCGTCGGTGATCTTGGCGTTGTCGGTGTTTTGCGCAATCGAGGCGGTCATCTGCTCAATCGACGCGCTGGTTTCTTCCACACCAGCGGCCTGTTCACTGGACGCTTGCGACAGCGACTGTGCTGTGGCGCTGACCTGCTCGGACGCGGCCGCCAAGGCCTCGGCGCCGTTGTTCACATCGGCCACCACGGTGGAGAGTCGCGCCACCATGTGTTTCAGCGCAGCCAGCAAGCTGGTTTGATCGCCGGCCCGGGTCAACACCTCGACCGTCAGGTCACCACCAGCCACCCGCTGCAACAACTCCGCCGCATAGATCGGCTCGCCGCCCAACACCTTGAGCAAATTGCGGGTGATCAGCAGCCCGATGCCAATCGCCATGAGCACGGCTGCGCCCGACAACCAGAGCACCAGCGTGTGGGTCTCGGCATAGACCGTCTGCCCATCGACGCGAGCCTTTTCCATCAGCTCGGTCTGGAACTTGACCAGGGTGCGCAGCGTCTGTTCCTGCGCCGTGTTGGCCGGCACCACGTCAACCCGCAAATACTCGGCAGCGCGCACCTTGTCGGTCTTCAGCAAGGCAAAGAACGGCTCGAACTTCAGCTCCAGCGCGACATGCTTGTCGTCCGCGTCCTTCATCAGCGCCTGGCCTCTTTCGCTTTGAATGGCCTTGTCCAGCGCCGCCATCGTGTCGTTGTTGGCTGCACGGTTCGCGGCGATCTTCTGCCGCTCCTGCTCGATCTCGACCTCGCTGGTGGCCAGCAGCATCGCGCGCATCTGCCTTCCGTTATCGATCGTGCGCTGCAGGTTTTCATTCGCCATGCTGACCTTGGGGTAGCTGTCGTCCATGATCTGCACCGACGCCTGGTTGACCGTCGCCAAGCGCAGCACGCTGAGGATGGAGATGGCCAGCAGCAGGGCAACGACGGTGCCGAATCCAAGAATCAAGCGCGTTGCAATTTTCATTTGGTTGAACATGACGATGTTTCCTAAATCTGGGTCAAGCAGGCTGATGGGCAACAAGAATTGAGTGGCAGGACAACGGGACCCACACGATCAGACCTCCAGCAACTGCCGCTCGGCCATCACCCGTCGCATCAAGGCCGGCATGTCCAGGATCAAGGCCACTTCGCCATTGCCCTGGATGCTCGAACCGCTGATGCCGGTGGCTTCGTCAAACAAGCGCGACAGCGGCTTGATCACCGTCTGCGCCTCGCCCAGCAAGCGGTCCACCACCAGGCCGACGCGCTGTGCGCCGTCGCGTATCACGACGACGTTTTCACGCGGGCCCGGTTGGCCGCCCAGTGCAAAGAACTCGCGCAGCCGCAAAAAGGGCAGGACCTGGCCGCGCAGATTGGTGAAGTCGCGCCCGTCGCTAGAGGAGAACTCGATGCATTCGTCCACCATCTCGAGCGGAATCACGAACACCGCGTTGCCGACGGCGATTTGGAAGCCGTTGATGATGGCCAGTGTCAGCGGCAAGCGCACCGACACCGTCGTGCCCACGCCCGCCTGACTGGCCACCGAGACGGTGCCGCGCAGCGCGGTGATGTTGCGTTTGACGACATCCATGCCGACGCCCCGGCCGGACAAATTGGTCACCTGCTCGGCGGTGGAAAAGCCCGGCTCGAAGATCAGCGCAAAGGTTTCCTGCTCGCTCAGCACCCGGCCCGGCTCGATCAGGCCGCGCTCCAGCGCCTTGGCCAGGATGCGCTCGCGGTTCAGGCCGCCACCGTCGTCGCTGACCTCGATCACCACGCTGCCCGAGTCGTGCCGGGCATTCAGCGTCAGCGTGCCCTGGGCCGGCTTGCCGCGAGCCAAGCGCAGCTCGGCCGCTTCGATGCCGTGGTCCATGGCATTGCGCACCAGATGGGTCAGCGGGTCGCCGATCTTTTCGATCACCGTCTTGTCCAGCTCGGTGTCCTCGCCCTTGACGATCAACTCGATCGGCTTGCCGATTTCACGCGACACATCGTGCACCACGCGGCGGAAGCGGCTGAAGGTGCCGGCAATCTTGACCATGCGCAGTTGCAGCGCGCTATCGCGCACTTCTTCGACCAGGCTGCTGACCATCAGGTTGGCCTCCAGCAGCTCGGCGCTGCGGGTGCTCTGGCTGGCCAGTTGGGCGCTGGCGGCAGCGGTGATCAGCTCGCCGACCAGGTTGATCAGGTGGTCCAGCTTGTCGGCATCCACCCGCACCGATTGGTTTTCTTGTGCGCGGTTGTCCTTGGCCTGCTTCTGGCGAACCAGCGCGGCATCCACCACGGCCGGCTGCACGGCGCCCTGCTCGACCAGGATTTCGCCCAGCGGCAGCGGTTCACCCGTCTGACGTTGGCTGAGCAGCGCCTGCGCCAGCTCGCGCTCGGTCAGCGTGCCACAGCGCAACAACATTTCGCCGATACGCGCCGCGTCATCGCCGCCTTGCTGCATCAGCTCGATGTATTGCTCCAACCGGCTGTGCGGCGGCAAGATGCGCACCGCGCAGTCGTCCAGCACGAACTCGAACGCACCTTCGATGCTGGCCTTGCTGGCGTCGCTCAGCAGGGCAATTTCAAGGCCGAGGTAGCAGGACTCCGGGTCCATCTGCTGCAGCGGCGGCAGCGCTTGCGGCAAGGTGACGATGCCGGCGATGCGGCCGAGCTTGCCCAAGTAGCGGATGAAGGACAGCGGGTCCATGCCGTTGCGCAGCACGTCCGGGCCAAAGCGCAGCGAAATCTGCCAATGATCGGCCCCGCTGCCGTCGGCTCGGGTGGCGCGCTGCAACAGCTCATCGACAGGCGGCATGACGGCCGCCGCGCTCTGCGCTGCACTTGAAGCGTCGCTCGGCTTGGCGCTGTGGGGGTCATCCACGCCCAGCCGCAAACGCAAGGCCTGCAACAGCGTTTGCCCATATTCAGCGGCGTCCGCATCCAGCGTGTCAGTGCCAGCAGCCACCGTTTCCACCAGCAAGCCCATGTGGTCGCGGCATTCCAGCAGCAGGGCTACCAGCGCTTCGTCGATCTCCAGCGTTTCTTCACGCACCCGGTCCAGCACGCTTTCCACCACATGGGTGAAGGCGACGATGCCGTCCAGCCCGAACAGGCCGGCCGAGCCCTTGATCGTGTGGGCGGCGCGGAAGATGGCGTTGATCGCATCGCTGCGGTCGTCCTCTTGCAAGACGCCCAGCAAGGCCGTTTCCATGTCTTCCAGCAGCTCGCGGCTTTCGACAAAAAACGTCTGCAGCGCTAGGTCAAGATTCATGTTTTTTCTCTATCAACGAGGAAGGATGCAAACGGCAAATCGGCAATCGGCAAATCGCCGGCAAGTCGGGGCAACTCAGAGCGTTGCGCAAGGCATCAGCAGTGGGTCGCCAAAGAAGGCCGCCAGGTCGAACAGCTCGATCACCTCCACCACCGCCGCGCTGTGGTCGAGCAGCGCCAGCGTCTTGCCCTCGGCAAGTGCGGCCTGCTTGACGGCGATCAGCAGCTGCAGCCCGGAGCTGTCCAGCTCGCTGACCCCTTCGAGGCTGATTTCCAGCGCGTCGGTGGCGGCCAGCGCGTCCAGCAGCTGCTGCTTCAGCTCCAGCGCGCGGTAGATGTTCAGCTCGCCACTCAGTTGCAATACCGCCCGAGGCGCAGACCCACTCATGGCAACACCAGCTTTTCCACCGCGCCGAGCAATTGCACCGGCTGGAACGGCTTGACCACCCAGGCCTTGGCACCCGCCAGTTGACCTTCCTTCTTTTTGGCCTCCTGGCTTTCCGTCGTCAACATGATCACCGGCGTGAACTTGTAGGTCGGCAGTTGCTTGACATGCTTCAGGAAGGTGATGCCGTCCATATTCGGCATGTTCACGTCGCTGATGATCAGGTGGACTTTCTGGCCGGTCAGCTTGTTCAGCGCGTCCTGGCCGTCACACGCTTCAATCACTTGGTAGCCGGCACCGCGCAGCGCAATGCCGACCACCTGGCGAACCGAGGCCGAGTCATCGACGACGAGTATGTTTTTGCTCATGGGGGTTCTCAGAAAAAGGTGATTTCTTCGCTGGCCTTGCTGGCCTGCGCGGACGCTTTGCCGCCGTGCACCGCGTGCTCATCGGCCATCGCATAGGTCTTTTCCAGCTCGCGCAGCAAGTCGGCCGGGTCCAGCTCAAGCAGCGTGCCGGCACGTTCGCAAGCGTCCTGGTGCAGGTCGATGGCTGCGGGCAGGCGTTCGATATTGGCTTTGACGTGGCTCATGATCTGGCTGACGCGATCCTGGAACTGCAGCTGCACCAGCGCCTCGTAGACCTCGGTCTGGATGTCCTGGCTTTGCGTACGCAAGACCTGGGCGGAATCCGCCAGCGACGAGGTCAGCCCCTCGAATTCCTGCAGCACCGACTTGATCGTCGATTCCGAGGCGCTCAAGCCCTGCTCTTCATGCCGCGCCGACAGCTCGGCCGCCCGCCGCGCCGACAAGATGGCGGCATTCACGGCCCCAATTTTTTCGGTGATGTCGTTGCAGGTTTCGGCCGAACGCTGTGACAGCGCCCGCACCTCTTTGGCCACCGCAGAGAAGCCGCGCCCGGATTCACCGGCATGCGCCGCTTCGATGGCCGCGTTGATGGCCAGCAGATTGGTCTGCCGGGCGATGGTGGCCACCGCCTCGGCCAGCTCTTGCAGCTCGGCCACAAAGACCTGCAAGCCCTGCACCTGGGCCAGCATCGCCGCCTTGGTCTGCATCGCTTCGCGCAACGAGCCGATGACCGCCCCCAGCCGGTGCTCGCTGCGCTGGTAGACCGCCGTGGCGGTGCCGCTATTCACCGCGTTGGCCGACGCGCCAGCGCTGCCGCTCAAGGTGTGATCGAGCTGGCTGGCAATCGAGCCAAAGCGCTCGCTCAGCGCCGCAATCGCCGCCTCCATCTGGCTGCGCGACGTCTCGATCTGGCCCGACCAGATCGGGGCCAACTGCGCATTGAAGGCGCTTTGGCTGGCCAGATAGCGCTGCAACTCGGCCGCCTGTGACGCCGCCGCTTGCGCAGCGCGCCAACCGGCGAACAGGCCCGCCGCCAGCGTCAGGCCCGCGACCAGCAATGGCCAAGCCCGCCCCTCCGAAAGACCGGCAATGCCCACCGCGCCCAGCAGCCCGACCAGCGGCGTTGCGCCGTAGCGTTGCAAATTGCCTGGCCCATTTTTTTGATACTTTTTGATCAATTTCTTTCCCCGCAAGATGACTTTTCCTGGCAGCTGACCAGAGAACCCAAGGCTTGGTGCCATCTATTGCGCCTTGTCCCTAGTTTTCGTCCCAAGCTCCGTTTGGAGTAGGGCCGAGCCGGCCAATTTGCGGTCTTTGCTGACCAATTTCTGCGCTACTGGGCAGTTAGCAAGCCCATGATTCCTTTGGGGAAAAGACATTCACGCCACAAATTTGCGCGACCAATGAACAAACGGGCGAATAGCAAATTTAAAGGCTCGTTTAATGAAGAAAGGGCGCTCAGCAGATCAAGCGCTCGGGCATTTAACAGCTGGTGTGAAAACGCCGGTGTTTGCCTTCAGACTTGATCAGGAATCGCGGGTTAACCCGTCAAATTGCCCCCGCACCCACCAGTGCGTGGGAAACCACGGAGTTCAATTGACAGACACCGAATGGAGCCTCGACATCGCTGCAAAAGCGACGAGGTCCGCCAGCACAACGCCCCCTTTGATCGAGCCGGGAGCAGGGGGGCGGCCTGATCGACGCCAACTGCATTTGAAAGTCGCAGCCGTTGCCATTCGGGCCGTGTTGAAGGAAGCCGAGCGCCTGGGTTTCAGCCCGCAAACCTTGTGCCATGGCCTGGGGTTCTGCGTCGAGGATCTCGAAGCACCGGGCTGCATGATCTTGCACCGCGACGCCGCTTTGGTGATTCGGCGCGCGACTCAGCTGATCGGCAACCCGAAACTGGGCCTGGAGCTCGGCGTGCGCAGCAACATGGCCAGCGCCGGGGCGCTCTCGCTGGGGGTGATGGCCAGCCGCACGCTGGGCGAGGCGATCGCGCTGGCACAGTGCTATCCGTGGAGCGCCGGCTTTTTGCTGGCACGGCAAAGCGCGCTGGAGGACGGGCGTCACCTGCTGACCGCCGACCCCTTGCCCGGCGACATCGACCTGGCCCCCTTCTTGGCCGACCGCATGTTTGCCGGCCTGACCTATGCCTACCGTCAACTGACGCAGGCCAATTACTCACCACTGGCGATCGAGTTCGTGCGCGAGCGCCCGACCTTTGCGCGCGATTACGAGCTGTACTTCCAATGCCCGGTGCGCTTCGGCTGTGAGCGCAACCGCATGGTCTCGGACGCCAAGTGGCTGGCTTACCCGCTGCCCACCGCCGACGCGATGTCGTTCCGGCTGGCCAAGCAGTTGCTGGCGCAACAAGTGGTGGCGGACGACATGACCTCCGAGCTGCTGGGGGCGGTGGCCCAGTTGATTCGCGGTGGCTTGCCCAACCCGCCGACCCCGACCGAGCTGGCGTCCAGCCTGAACCTCAGCGAGCGCAGCTTGCGCCGCCGCTTGACCGAGGCCGGCCAAAGCTACCAGGCCATGCTGGACAGCTGCCTCAAAGCGCATGCGCTGGAGCTGATCAAGAACGGCCGCTTGCCGCTGGCCAAGGTGGCGGCCGGCTGCGGGTTTGCGGATGAGCGCGGCTTTCGGCGCGCGTTTCAGCGCTGGACCGGCCACACGCCATCCGACGCCCGCAGCGAAATCTCCGTCAAGTAGCGCCGCTAGCGACTGGCCCGGCCAGCCCGGCCGGCGGCGGCAGCAAGCCCTCGTAAATCGCGATCTGCTCCAACGCTTGCTCGAACAAGGCCCTGGCCGTACCGGCGACGCGCTGCAACTCGGCATGCAGGGCGGCGTCGGCCGGGTTCAGCTGCTGGCATTGCGCGCTGTAGTCCTCGAACTGCGTCAATTGGCCCAGCAGCGCGACCACTTGGGCGGGGCACTCGCAAGCGATGTTGCCGGACAGTTGAGCAAAAACCGCCAGCGCAGCATCGTCGTAGCGGCGCGGTGGCACCGGTCCTGCCACTGCGCTAGCCACCGACGCCACCGCCCGAGCAGCGGCCGCCTCCGGTGCTCGCTCCAGCAAACGGGCATGGCCTTGCGCCACATCTTGCAACTGCGTCAACGACAGCTTGGCAATATGGCTGATCGCGTGGCCGATGCCGGTCAACTGCTTGAGCAGCGCCAGCCGCTTGACGTCCTCGGCCGCGTACAAACGGTGGCCGGCCGGCGTGCAATGGACGTCGGTCACCTGGTAGCGCCGCTCCCAGATGCGCAGCGTGGCCACTGGCATGCGCAACATCCGCGCCACCGCACCGCTGCGGTAGCGCAGCCTACCGTCCAGCGGAGGCAGCGGCAGAACATCGGGCAGATCCAGTGCTTGGTCGGCATCCATCGGACTACGCTTTCAGTTGAATAGGGTTTGACTCACATTATCGCGGCGACCTCATCAACCATGGCCGCAGCCGGCTGCCACTTGGGTGCCCTTTCTTTATGCTGTGCAATCGCCCCAGTTGAACAGCCAGAGACAGAAATGAAAGCAACACCTTCCAACGCCACAGCCGCTCCGACGCCGCGTTCGTTCAAAGGCAATAAAAGCAGCTTGCCCAGCAAGATATGCGTGCAATGCGGGCTGGCAATGACTTGGCGCAAGCGCTGGGCCTTGAACTGGGACGAAGTGAAGTATTGCTCCGACGCCTGCCGCAGAGCAGCACCGCGCCGTGGCTGAGCTGCGCTCACTGGTGATCGTGCTGGGCGACCAGCTGGACTTGGACGCCTCCGCTTTCGACGGCTTCGACGCGGCGCAGGACGCAGTCTGGATGGCCGAGGTGGCTGAAGAAACCACCACGGCCTGGTCCAGCAAGCAGCGCACGGCGATCTTTTTGGCGGCGATGCGGCATTTCGCGGTGGCGCTGCAAGACGCCGGGCGGCCGCTGCACTACACAAAACTGGACGCCCCGGACAACCGGGGCAGCTTGGCCGCCGAGCTGCAAGCCGCCATCCTGCGGCTGAAGCCGACTCAGCTGGTGTTGACCGCGCCCGGCGATTGGCGCGTTTTGCAAGCGCTCCGAGGCGTGGCGGCGCAAGCCGGCTTGGCGCTGGACTTGCGCGACGACCGGCATTTCTACACCACCGTGCGGGACTTTGCGGCCCATGCCAAGGACCGCAAATCGCTGCGGCTCGAATACTTTTACCGCGAATTGCGGCAGCGCGAAGGCGTGCTGATGGAGGCGATACCCGCCGGCAGCGCCAAGTCCGTCAAGGCCAAGCCGATCGGCGGGCAATGGAACTATGACGAGGACAACCGCGAAGCGTTTGGCCCGAGCGGGCCCGGCGCGGTGCCGCCGCGTCAGCAGTTCGCGCCCGATGCGCTGACGCAAGAGGTGATCGCGCTGGTCAACAGCCGCTTTCATGACCACCCGGGCCGGCTCGACAGCTTCGCCTGGCCGGTGACGCGGGCGCAGGCCCTGTTGGCGCTGGACGGCTTCATCCAGCAACGGCTGCCTCACTTCGGCCGGCACCAAGACGCGATGTGGCCGGGCGAGCCCTGGCTCTACCACTCGCTGCTGGCGGCCGCACTGAACCTGAAGCTGCTGAACCCGCGCGAGGTGGTGGCCGCCGCCGAGGCCGAGTTCCACGCCGGCCGGGCCGCCCTGGCCAGCGTGGAAGGCTTCATCCGGCAGATCCTCGGCTGGCGCGAATATGTGCGCGGCATTTATTGGACGCAAATGCCCGGCTACTTGGAGCGCAACGAGCTGGGCGCGCAAGAGAACCTGCCGGCCTGGTACTGGACCGGTGCGACCGACATGGCCTGCTTGCGCGACGCCATCGGGCAAACGCTGGAGCATGGCTACTCCCACCACATCCAGCGCCTGATGGTGACCGGCCTGTTCGCGCTGCTGTTCGGCGTCGACCCCAAGCAAGTGCACGCCTGGTTTTTGTCCGTCCATGTGGACGCGGTGGAATGGGTGGAGCTGCCGAACACGCTGGGCATGAGCCAATATGCCGACGGCGGGCTGATGGCCAGCAAACCGTATGTGGCCAGCGGCAAATACATCCAGCGCATGAGCCCGCATTGCAAGGGCTGCCGCTACGACCCGGCCGAGCGCGTAGGTGCCACCGCTTGCCCGTTCACCACGCTGTACTGGGATTTTTTGATGCGCCACGAAACCCGCCTGGCCGCCAACCCGCGCATGGTCATGCAGGTCAAAAATCTGGCGCGCCTGACCGAGCCGCAAAAACAGGCGATCAGCGAGCGGGCGGCGGCCGTGCGGCGCGCCGAGGTCGGCTCGCTGCACCTCGCTGCGTCCTGAGCACCGAATAGAGCCATCAATTGAGCGCTGCCATGAATTCTGCTGAAGTTTTTGCCCCGACCTCCGCCGCAGCGCACGCTCGGCTGGCTGCCGTGCGCCCGGGCGATTACGCCCGCAGCCGCAACGCCATCAACGGGGCCGTGACGCGGCTCTCGCCCTACCTCACCCACGGCCTGCTGACGCTGCCCGAGGTGTTGGCCGACGTGGCCGCGCGCCAGCCGCTCGACCCGCAGCACAAATTG
>CANFYD010000097.1 GCA_947450745.1 Burkholderiales bacterium | reverse complement strand
TGAAGCTACTGCTGCAAGAGCTGCGGGCCAGCCTTGACCAGGGCCGCGAATTGGCCACCGCGCTGGCGCGCCGCCCGCAAGTGTTCAGCCCGTTCTACGTCGCAATGGTGCAAGTGGGCGAAATGACCGGCGGCATGACCGAGGTGCTGCTGCGCCTGACCCAGCACCTGGAATTCGACATCGACACCCGAGCCCGCATCAAGCAGGCACTGCGTTACCCACTGATGGTGGTCAGCGCGATGGCGGTGGCGCTGGTCGTCATCAACCTCTTCGTGCTGCCCACCTTTGCCACGGTTTTCTCGGGCTTTAATGCCGAACTGCCACTGATGACGCGCATCTTGCTGGGATTTTCGAGCTGGACACAACACTGGTGGCCGGCACTGCTGGTGGGCTTGGTGGGCGGAGCCGCGCTGTTGCGTACCCTGCTGGCCACGCGGGCCGGTCGCTACCGCTGGGACAAACTGAAGATCCGCCTGCCCATCATCGGCCCCATCGTGCTGAAGGCCACGCTGGCTCGCTTTGCCCGCAGCTTTGCGCTGGCGTCGAGCAGCGGCGTGGCGATCAGCCAAGCGCTGACGGTGGTGGCCAAAACGGTCGACAACACCTACATCGGGACCCGCATCGAGCGCATGCGTGACGGGGTGGAACGCGGTGAGAGCATTTCTCGTTGCGCGACCGCCACCGACGTGTTCACCCCCATCGTGCTGCAGATGATTGCCGTCGGCGAGGAAACCGGTGAACTCGACGCCTTGATGGTGGAGATTGCGCAAATGTATGAGCGTGAAACCGACTACAGCATCAAGGGACTCGCCGCTGCCATCGAGCCGCTGCTGCTGCTGGTGATCGGCGCCCTAGTGCTGGTGCTGGCCCTGGGCGTGTTCCTGCCGCTGTGGAGCTTGGGACAGGCCGCATCAGGTCGTGGCGGGTAAAGCAATGAAAATTCAGCCCTTGGTGAATTAAAAATATTTAATTTAGTAAGCAAACGTGAATAGTGCGCGGACTGAATTCAGGCATATTCGATAAAATTGATTAGGTTGCATATTTTCAAGGCGATGGCCCGGACAAGCTTTTGCCGTCAACCCTTACAACTCTCACAAGGCTCGTTATGAAAAAGCAAACTGGTTTCACCCTGATCGAACTGGTCATGGTCATCGTCATTCTGGGTGTACTGGCAGCGGTGGCTCTGCCCAACTTCGTGGACATCAAGTCCGATGCACAGCAAGCGGCTGTGGACGGCGTAGCCGGCGCCTTGAGCTCGGCTTCAGCCGTCAATTACGCGGCTCGCAAAGCCAACTCCGCCAAGGGCGTCGCTGTGACAACCTGCGGCACTGTGGCTGGTGCTTTGCTGGGCGGTGCGCTGCCGGCCACCGTGGCGATCACCACGCCGGCCACCGCCGTTGCGGCCGACATCAGCTTGTCCACCTGCCAAGTGCACAGCGTCGCCACGCCGGGCATCGTGCAGACGTACACCGCTATCGGCATTCTCTGATCCATCACTGAACTGACCGCAATGGCGCAGTCTGCCCAGCTCGGCTTACGCCCACTGCGCCACCGCAGCGAGATTCCAGCTCGTGCCCGCACGACCGGCTTCACTTTGATTGAATTGATCATTGTGATGACCTTGATTGCGGTCCTCGCCCTGTTCGTCATGCCCCGCTTGCTCGACACCGAGCAGTGGCGGCTGCGCGCTTTTGGTGACGACATGCAAAGCCAGCTGCAGGCCATGCAGCGCATGGCGTTGGCCCAGCGCCGGCCGGTGGTGGCCACGATCCGCTCCAGCGGGCTGAGTTTCGACACGGCCAGCGGCACCCATTTGGCCGACCTGCCCTGCCCAGCCACCGCCAGCGCCTGCATCGCACAGGCCGGCGTCACCAGCATCACATTCAACCACGCCAACTCCGGCGCCAGCCTGACCTCCACCGGCGCGGCCCTCACCATCACGGTGAGCGCCGGCGATTATTCGCAGGCGTATCAGCTGGAAAGCGACACAGGCTTGATTTACTCAATGCCTTGAGCACTTACTTCACCCCAGCATGCCGGGACCCGCATGTGAGAACGGCCGCATGGAAAAACAAGGCGTGATCAAGCCAGTAACTTCAGGATCAGCATCGGCACCAACGACAGCTGGGCCGCTGCTGTCAAATCGCCAACGCGGCCTGTCCCTGATCGAGTTGGTGATGTTCATCGTGGTGATCAGCGCGGCGCTGGCCGGTGTGTTGCAGGTCTTTGTGCAGGCCACCAGCGGCAGCGCCGACCCGCAGATTCGCCGCCAGGCGCTGGCGGTGGCGGAATCGCTGATGCAAGAAGTGAAGTTGATGGCCTTCACCTATTGCGACCCGGACGACGACAACGTGGAGGTCGCGGACAGCAGTGCCGCTTGCGCCACGCTGGCCGAATCGAGCGGCCCGGAAAGCGGCGAAACCCGCTACAGCGCCCCCCAATTCGACAACGTCAACGACTACGACGGCTTTGCGATGAGCGGCGGCCTGCTGGACATCACGCACACCGCCATCCCCGGCCTATCCGGCTACAGCGCCCGCATTGGCGTGGCGGCGGCCGCTTTGGGCACGATCAGCGCCGCCAGCGGTGAAGCGCTGTTGATCACCGTCACCGTCAATGGCCCCGGCGACACCCAGGTCGTCCTGAAGGGTTACCGCAGCCGGTATGCACCCAATGCGGCACTTTGACTTGGCGCGCTCCGCTCTGCAGCGCCGGGCGGGCTGCGCTGGGCGCCGTCGGCAGCAAGGCTTCACGCTGATCGAAGCGGTGATGGTGATCGTGTTGACCGGCATCCTGGCGGCCATCGTCAGCGTCTTCATCGTGTCGCCGGTGCAAGCCTATCTGGCCAACGTGGCCCGGGTAGCGTTGGTGGATCAGACCGACAGCGCGCTGCGCCGCATCTCGCGCGACTTGGCCCATGCCCTGCCGAACAGCGTGCGCGTGCTTGCCGCCAGCGGGCAGATCACCACACAAACATTGGAATTGATCCCCACCAGCGGAGCCGCTCGCTACGTGTCTGAAGGCACCGGCGCGCCCCAGTTCGGCGGCGATCTGAGTGCCGACCCGCAGTTCAGCTTCGACCTGATCGGCCCGCCCTTGCTGCTGGGTGCGGCGCAGGAGCTGGTGTTCTACAACCTGGGCCCCGACGTGCCGGACGCCAACGCCTACGCAGCCAACAGCAGCAGCGCCGAGCAAGCCAGCTCGAACCGCCGCCGCGCCAGCACAGCAGCAGGCGCGGCCGGCCGCCTCACGGTCAGCTCGCTGCAAGGCCTGCCGATCGGCCTGTTTGCCGCGCCCTACCGGGTCTACGCGGTGGGGCAGCCGGTCAGCTACCGCTGCGACCTGAACGCGCAAACGCTGACCCGCTACCAGGGCTATGGCTTTCAAGCCAGCCAACCGGACCCACCGAGCGGCGGCAACGCCAGCCTGATGCTGAAGGGCGTGACCGCCTGCGCCTTCAGCTACGACGCCGCCGCCGTGGCCGCGCGCGCCGCCCTGATCACCCTCACCCTCACGGTCAGCAGCAGCAGCAGCGGCGGTGCTGAATCAGTCTCCCTCTTCCATGCTATTCATGTCGACAACTTGCCCTGAGCTGGCGCGCCCGAGCGGCCCGGTGCATGCCACCGGCTTCACCCTTGTCTCGATGATCTTCATCCTGGTGGTACTGGCTGCGCTGGGTGCGGCGGTGGCGCGGCTGTCGGTGCGCCAGCACCTGGGCTCGGCGTCGGAGCTGGCCGCTGCCAGCGCCTACCAAAGCGCCCATGCCGGACTGGAATGGGCGAGCTGGCAATTGCTGCGCAACCCCGCCCCACCTGCCGACGCACCGGCTTGTTTTGACGCCACCACCTTCAGCTTTGCCGCCAGCGGCCTGAGCGATTTCGTCGTCACGCTCAGCTGCGTGCGCACGCCAGGCAGCGGCAGCCTCAGCGACGGCAGCAGCGCGCTGGCTTTCTACCAAGTGCTGGCCACCGCCTGCAATGCGCCGTTGGGCGGCGCTTGCCCGAACACCGGTGTGGTGGAGCCCACTTATGTCGAGCGGCAATTGAGCCGGACGCTGGTGCGATGAAAACAACGCTGCTGTCCATCGGCCAATGCTTTGCTGCCTTGCTGGCCGCGCTGCTGCTGCTGGCCCTGCCGGCACAAGCGGCCAACTACACCCTGCCGGGCAATTTGCCGCCGGGCTGCAGCGGCAGCAACGGTACCTACATCTGCGAGGCTGCCTTGACGCTGGCCGCTGGCGATACCATCAGCCTCGCCTCGCCCACGCCGGCCACGCTGCGCATCGGTGGCATGCTGACGCTGCTGGATCAGTCCTCGATCAATGCCAGTGGTGCGGCGGCCGACCTGCGCATAACCGTCGAAGGTGACATCGCCATGAGCAGCGACGTTGTCATCCGGGCCAACATCAATGCCGTGTCGGCCTCCAACCTTGGCAAATCGGTGGTGATCGAGGGATCATTGACGACCAGCGCCGCCCTTCAAATCGGTGACCTGTGTCGGCTCACCGGCTCCATCGCCAGCACCTCCGGTGCCATCACCGTGGGCCAGGGCGGCTTGATCACCGGCAATATTTTTAGCGTCGGCGGTGCCGTGGTGGTGGACATTGGCGCGCAGGTCGGCGGCAACATCCGCACCAACGCGGCCATCACCTTGAACATCAGCTCCCGCGTGGGCGGCAGCCTCAGCACCGACGCGGCCATTTCGATGAAACCTTACTCCACGCTGGTCGGCGACGCGGTCAGCAGCGTCGGCGGGGTGACGCTGGCACCCTTTGCGAGCGTTGGCGGCGACATCAAGACCGAGGGCGCCGTCAGCATGGCCGACCACACGCTGGTCAGCGGTTCGATCATGGGCGGCGCAGGTGCCGCCAATCTCGCCCCTTATGCCGAGGTCAAGGGCTATATCACCACCGGTGCCGGTGCTGTCACATTTGGCGACAGTGCCCAAGTGACCGGTGCCATCACCACCGGCGCGGGCGCCATCTCGCTCGGGGCCAACGCGATTGCTAGGTCTTGCGTGCAAAGCACCACCCCCTCGGCGATCACGATTGGTGCGAATGCGCGGGTCAACAGCGTCTGCTGCGGCAACAGCAGCAATTGCACCAACACCTGCGTCACGGACGGCGCCAGTTTTGGCATGCCGCCCCTCTGTTCAGCCAAAAGTACCTTCGATCACTTCAACATCAGCGGTGCCGGGGCCGCATCCACCTGTGCACCGCAGACGCTGACTGTCAGCGCCCGCGACAGCAACAACAACGTGCTGAGCAGCTACACCGGGACAGCAGCACTCAGCAGCTCCAGCGGACGCGGCAATTGGCAGATCGGCAGCCCCGCACCGGCCGGGGTCTTCAGCGCCGGGGCCAGCAACAGCGGCCGGGCCAGTTACAGCTTTGCGGCGGCCGACCAGGGCGTGGTGGCGCTGAGCTTCAGCCACAGCCTGGCGCAGGATGTGACCGTCAGCGTCAGCGATTCAGCCACGGCCATCGTCAACTCGGCGCTGCTGCAATTCCGCGACAACGCCTTTGTCTGGGCCGAGGACTTGGCCAACCTGATCAGCGGCAGCGGGGTTGCGGTGGCCGGGCGCGATCACGACTTGCAGGTCGCGCTGATCAAGAAGGACGCTAGCAGCGGCAGTTGCGGCATCGCCACCGACTACAGCGGCAGCCGCAACTTGAAGCTCTGGCGCAGCGACAGCGGCGGGCCGTGGGCGGCGCCGGCCCTGGTGTCGCCGGCGCTCAGCCTGCCGGCGGCTCGGCCCAGCGCCAACAACCTCGGCTTGAGCTTCAACGCCGGCGTGGCCAACTTGACACTGGCCAGCAGCGACATCGGCAAATACAGCCTGACGCTGGAAGACGACTCGCTGTTCTACGCCGCCACCGCCGTGGTCGGCAGCTTGCCGGACCTGACCGTGCGGCCGTTCGCACTGGTGCTCAACGGCTTGACCTTTACCAGCACGGGCACCTCCAGCTCGATCCCCAACCCGAACGGCAGCGCCGCCAACGACGCCAGCTTCGGCGTGGCCGGCGGCAACTTCAGCGCCACGCTGGCCGCCTACCGCTGGAGCAGCGCGGCGGACACGAACAACGACGGCGTGCCCGACGGCAACGCCACGTTGGGCCAAGTCACCGCCGGCGGCTTGACGGCCAGTTTCAACAGCGCCAGCACGCTGACGCCGTTGAGCGGCTCGCAGACTCCCACCAGCGGCGTGCTGGGCCAGTTGCTGAACGGCACGCTCGGCAGCTTCACCAGCGGCAGCACCACGGCAGCCAATCTGCGCTACAGCGAAGTGGGCAGCTTTTTGTTGAACGGCAGCGGCTGGGTCAGCAACTTTCTGGCGACCTCGGGGCTCAAGCTCGACGGGCTGGTGTTCAACGCCAGCGGCGCGCAGAACGCCCGCGTCGGCCGCTTCGTGCCGGCCGACTTTGCGCTCAGCGCCAGCTCGGTGGTGAACCGGGTGGTGGCGAATTGCCTACCGGCCTCCAGCTTCAGCTATCTGGACGAGAACTTTGCGCTGCGCTTCACCCTGACCGCCCGCAATGCACTGGGCGACACCACGCTGAACTACAGCGGCGACTTTGCCAAACTCGACCTGGCCACGGCCGGCAACTTCCAGCTCGCCGGCCTGCAGGGCAGCACCCTGTTCAAGAGCAGCGCGACGGCCGGCAGCCCGGCCCGCTTGGTTCTGGGCAGCAGCAGCGGCAGCTGGACTCAGGGCGTGGCGGCCAACATCAACTTGCCCGCCCAGGCCTTGCGCGGCACCACACCGGACGGCCCGTTCGACAGCGCAGCCTTCGGCATCGCCCCGCTCGACAGCGACGGCGTGGCGCTGGCTGCGGCCAGCCTGGATCTGGCCATCGACACGGCGAGCAGCCCCGACCACGCCCGCGTCGCCAGCCTGAACTTGCGCTACGGCCGTTTGCGCTTGCAAAACGCCATCGGCTCGCAAGACCGGCCGCTGAAGCTGCCGCTGCTGGCGCAGTACTGGACGCCCAGTGGCTATCAGACCAACACGCTGGACAGTTGCAGCCGAATTGCCGCCGCCCACCTGAGCTTTGGCAATTTCCGAAAAGCGCTCAGCGCTGCTGATCTCGGCAGCAGCGGCGGATTCACCTTGAAGCAGGGTATGGCCAGCCTGACGCTGGCCAAGCCCGGCAGCGGCCACCGCGGCAGCGTCGATGTGGCCATCAGCCTGGGGGCCAGCGCGGCCGACGCATCCTGCTTGCAGCCCTGGGCACCCAGTCCTGTGGCCAGCGCCGGGGCCAATCTGAGCTTTTTGCGCGCTAACTGGTGCAGCGCCAGCAGCAGCGCCGACCCCAGCGCCCGTGCCACTTTTGGCCTCTACCGAGGCAGCGACGCCTTGGTTTATCAACGCGAGAACTACTGACATGGATTGGCCTTGGAACTCGGACAACCGAGCCTCACAGTCGGTGCTGCGTTACAGCGCCGACTTGTTCGCCTATGTGGTGGCGCGCGCGGACCCCAGCGGCCCGCGACATATCTTGCAGTGGGGCGCGCTGTGGCGCGGCCAGGACAGCGCCGAGCAATTTGCCAAGCGGGTGCGTGCGCTCGGGTCTGAACTGGGTAAAGCGCCTGCACTGGCCTTGCTGGAGTCGACGGACTATCAAGTGCTCAGGATCGCCGCGCCACGCGTGCCACCAAACGAGATGAAGGCCGCCGCCCGTTGGCAGATCAAGGGTTTGATCGATACCCCGCTGGATCAACTCACGCTGGATGTGCTGCATGTCGGCAGCGCCGCGCCGCACCCAAACGGCGAGTTGTTTGTGATTGCCGCTGCCAACCCGCCATTGCAAGCGCTGGGCAGCCGCTGCAGAGCTGCCAAGCTGGACATGCAGACCATCGACATCTGGGAAACCGCGCTGCGCAACCTGCAGTCGGCCCAAGCGAGGCTGGACGGCTTGGGCGAGCGGGCCTGCGCGCTGCTGTACTTGCAGGACAGCCAATGCTGGTTCAGCATTTGTGCCGGCGGTGAGTTGTACTACACCCGCCGCCTCGACTGGGACACGCGCTTGGCGGAGTCAGCCAGCCTGCGGGCGATCCAGCCCGCCGCAGTGCTGGAGCAGCCGCTGGGCTATGAATACATGCCCGGCGACGACCTCGATCAAAGCGCACCCGACTCCACCGACAACAACGACTACGAATCGGACTTGATCATCGAGCTGCAACGCACGCTCGATGGCTGGGAGCGCTCTTGGCCAGCCCTGCCTCTGGCCCGGCTTTACTTGCTGCTTCCCGACGATCTCAACCAGAACGGCGGCGTGGCCCGGCTGCTGCAAGCCGCCCTGCGCTTGTCCGTGACCGAACTGGCCCTGACGGCGTTGTTCACCGGCCTGCCGTCCAGCAACGAGCGCAACGAGCGCAACGATGAATTTCTCGCTTGCGTGCCGCTGCTGGGTGCGTGCCTGCGGTTCGAGGCCACGCACTGAAGCTAGCCATGGCACAACAAATCAATTTGTTCCCCCTGCTGCTGCGGCCGCCGGTGCACTACTTTTCAGCGCTGGCGATGGGTAAGGCCGTGGCGATTGTGGTGCTGGGCGCGCTGGCACTGGCGACCTTTTTGAGCCTCCAAGCAAGGGCGTCACGCTTCGAGGACCGCGTCATGCAGCGCCAAATGGCCAGCGAGCGCCAGCAATTGAAAGCCGCTTTGGCGGGTCTGCCTGCCGCCGTTGATGCGCAGGCCTTGCAACAGCAATTCGACACCGGTCAGCAACAGCTACAAGGCCAGCGGCGGATCCTGGCCACGCTGAAGGGCGGCTTGACAGCAGACGGACAGCGCCACTCCGACTTGCTGCAGCTGCTGGCCGCCAGCGTGCCGCCGCAGGTCTGGTTGACCGAGCTGCGCTGGCAGACCGGTCAACTCGAACTGGACGGCGCGACTCTGGACACCGCCGCCTTGCAGGCGTGGCTGGATCGCCTGTCCGCTCAGCCGCTGCTGCAAGGCCTGCAACTGACGGCGATCAAGGTCGAGAAAGCCGGGGCCACTGCATCGGCCAGCCCGGTCAACAGCTGGAACTTCACGCTGCGCAGCCAAGCGCCATCACAGGACGGCAAACCAGCCACTCCGGCCCTGGACCGCGCGGCCACTCCGGCGGTCGCCACGCCATGAAGCTCGATCGCACCACCCTGGCGAGCCTGAAAACGCGCGCCACCGTCCTGACTCAGCCGTGGATCCGGCCCATCGTGCAGCGCATCGACGCACTGCAAGGGCGTGAACGATTGATTCTGTTTTTGCTGATGGCAACCGTGATTGGCGTCGTGCTCGACACGCTGGTCATCAGCCCACTGCAATCCGAACGCCGTGCCCAGCTGCGCGCTCAAGGGCTGCAAAGCACTGCCTTGGAGGCGCTGCGCCTGCAACTGACCCAGTCCCTGCTACTGAGCCAAGTCGACAGCCTACCCGGCCAATTGCTGCAAGGCATACGCCAGCAGAAAGAGGAGCAAGCTCGTTTGGCGCAACAGATCGCCAGCGCGGCAGCAGTGACCGCTTTGCAATCAAATCTGCAGGCGGAGTTGCCCAGCCTGCTGGCCGAGTTGCTGCGCCAGCAAGCCGGCTTGACATTGGTGACGCTGAGCACCATCAGCGAGACGCCTAAATTTGCCGGTACCGCTGCGCTGGACGGCTGGCAATGGCAGGGCGTGGAGTTGCGCGTGGCCGGCGATTACCTGGCCCTGCTGCGCTACTTGCGGCAATTGGAAGCTGATTTGCCCGGCCTGCGCTGGGGCGAAATGAAGCTCAGTGCCGCCAAGGCGGGGGCCACGGCGCTGACGCCAGTGAATCGGGTGGGCATGACGACTGCGACCAGCGGCCAAGCCTCCTTGCTGCAATTGCAAGTCTTTTTGCTGAAGGCCAAATGAAGACAACAACTTGGGTCTTGTTGGCCCTGGCGCTGAGTCGTGGCGGA
>CANFYD010000096.1 GCA_947450745.1 Burkholderiales bacterium | reverse complement strand
TACCCCGATCTCTTGCTGGAGACCCTGCGCAGCGTCGGTCCGCACGGCATCACCGAGCCCACCGTGGTGGTGCTGACGCCGGGCATGTACAACTCGGCCTATTTCGAGCACGCCTTCTTGGCTCAGCAAATGGGTGTGGAGCTGGTCGAGGGCAAGGACTTGTTCGTCGAGAACAAAGTGGTGTTCATGCGCACCACCCGCGGCCCCAAGCGTGTCGATGTGATCTATCGCCGACTCGACGACGATTTCCTCGACCCCGATGTCTTCCGCAAAGACTCGACCTTGGGTTGCGCAGGCCTGGTCGAAGCCTACAAGGCCGGCAATGTGACGCTGTCGAACGCCATCGGCACTGGCATCGCGGACGACAAGTCGATCTACCCCTATGTGCCCAAGATGATCGAGTTCTATTTGGGTGAAAAGCCGATTCTGAACAACGTGCCCACCCATGTGTGCCGCGAGCCGGAAGACCTCAGCTATGTGCTGGCGAATTTGTCCGAGCTGGTGGTGAAGGAAGTGCACGGCGCGGGCGGCTACGGCATGTTGGTCGGCCCGGCCGCTTCGAAGCAAGAAATCGAGGACTTCCGCGCTTGCTTGCTGGCCAATCCGGGCAACTACATCGCTCAGCCGACGCTCAGCCTGTCGACTTGCCCCACCTTCGTCGAGTCCGGCGTAGCACCGCGCCACATCGATTTGCGTCCCTTCGTGCTGTCCGGTGAAACGGTGCAGATCGTCCCTGGTGGTTTGACCCGAGTGGCCCTGAAAGATGGCTCGCTGGTGGTCAACAGCAGCCAGGGCGGTGGCACCAAGGACACCTGGGTACTGGAAGCTTGAGGATGAGGGTGAGGACTTTCTACTGCGCGGCCGCTAGGCGTCGTTGGCAGGATGCTCGTGATCCTCATGGAAAGAGAGTGCGTTCCGGTCCGGGCTCAGCCTAGCCTGACAGCCGCTCGCTACAAAAGCTCCCACCCTCTGAGTTCGATTCAAAGGAAAACGAAGAATGCTTTCAAGAACCGCTGACCATCTTTTTTGGCTCGCCCGGTACATGGAGCGCGCGGAGAACACCGCCCGCATGCTGGACGTCAATTACCAGACGTCCTTGCTGCCACAAACGGCTGCCGTCGCCGAGCGCGGCTGGCGCGGCTTGCTGTCGATTTCCGAATTGACGGCCGACTACGAAGCTCGCTACGGTGCGGTTGACGCGCAGCGAGTGCAGGAATTCATGGTGCGCGACGAGCGCAATCCGTCCTCCATCCTCAGTTGCTTGCGCGAGGCGCGCGAGAACGCCCGCGCCATGCGCGGCTCGCTGACGACCGAGGTGTGGGAGACCACCAACCAGACTTGGCTGGAGTTCAAGCGTCTGCTGGCCGACGGCTTGCTGGAGCGCGACCCGTCCGCGCTGTGCGAATGGGTGAAGTTCCGCTCGCATCTGTCGCGCGGGGTGGCGGTCGGCACGATGTTGCAGGATGAAGCGTTCAACTTCATGCGCATCGGCAGTTTCCTGGAACGCGCCGACAACACCGCCCGTTTGCTGGATGTGAAGTTTCAGGTCAACCCCGTCAGCGCTGAAAACAAGGCCGAAGAGCGGGCCGCCCATGCCAGCATGGGGGCGCGCGACTTCTACCATTGGTCGGCGGTGCTGCGTTCGGTCTCCGGCTTCGAGATCTATCGCAAGGTCTACAGCAATGTGATCCTGCCTGACAAGGTGGCCGACTTGCTGATCCTGCGCGCCGACATGCCGCGCTCGTTGGCGCATTGCACCGGACGCTTGCTCGGTAATTTGAAGCGGGTCGCGAACGATCAATCGACCGATACCTTGCGCCAAGCCGGTCGCCTCCACGCCGATCTGGAATATGGGCGCATCGATGACATCATGCGTCCGGGCCTGCATGTGTTCCTGAACCAATTCCTCGACCGTATCGGCAAGCTGGGCATGGGCATCAGCCGTGACTTCTTGATGCCGGCGGCTTGAGCGATGCACTGATGCACTGATGCACAGCAGGGCCTGGGTTGATCGGGTCTCGCTGCATCAACGCACCGGCTGCTGGCGTTCGACACAGGGCGTGCAGCGGCTCGCTCAGTACCGAAGAACGCTGAAAAGCGCCTGATTTTCAATTTTTGAACGATTGCGGTGCATGCCTTGCTGCCACCTGCAATCTGTTTTCACCAGAGGCAATCCGAATGGCCATCCGTGTCGCGCTGCACCACACCACCAGCTACCGCTACGACAAACCGGTCGCGCTGTCGCCGCATGAGGTGCGCTTGCGCCCGGCGCCGCATGCCCGCACGCCGATCCTGTCTTACTCGTTGACGGTCAAGCCGGACGAGCATTTCATCAACTGGCAGCAAGACCCGTACGGCAATTACATCGGCCGTTTCGTCTTCCCTGAAAAATCCGATCACTTGGAGTTCACCGTCGATCTGGTGGCCGACATGACGGTCATCAACCCGTTCGACTTCTTTGTCGAAAAGTACGCCGAGCATTTCCCGTTCAAGTACCCGACCCAACTGGCGGTGGAGCTGGGGGCCTATTTGCAGGCCGACCCGCTCGGCCCGTTGGTGACCGAATGGGTCGCGTCTGCACGCCGCGACTTGCTGAAAAGCGCGATGTTGACGAACGACTTTCTGGTCGCCCTGAACCAGCGTTTGCAGCGTCAGATCGCCTATTTGCTGCGCATGGAGCCGGGCGTGCAGACGCCCGAGGAAACGCTGCTGAACGCTTCCGGTTCTTGCCGCGACAGCGCTTGGCTGCTGGTGCAGATCATGCGTTCGCTGGGCTTGGCGGCCCGCTTTGTGTCCGGTTACCTGATCCAGCTGAAGCCCGACCAGGAAGCGCTTGACGGCCCCAGCGGCACGGCGGTGGACTTCACCGACTTGCACGCCTGGACCGAGGTCTACATTCCCGGTGCCGGTTGGATCGGGCTGGACCCGACCTCCGGCATGCTGGCCAGCGAAGGCCATATCCCGCTCGCCTGCACGGCCATGCCCTCGTCGGCCGCGCCGGTCAGCGGTTTCACCGACAAGGCTGAAGTCACCTTTTTCCACGAGATGACGATCACCCGCATCCACGAGGATCCGCGCGTCACCAAACCCTATTCCGAGCAAGATTGGCAAGCGATCGACCGGCTCGGCCAGCAAGTCGACGCCGACCTGAAGCGCAACGACGTGCGGCTGACCCAGGGCGGCGAGCCGACCTTTGTGTCCATCGACGACATGGACGGCGCGCAATGGAACACCGAAGCCCACGGCGTGCAAAAGCGCGAGTTGGCCGGGCAGTTGATGCACCGGCTGAAGAACCACTTTGCGCCCGGCGGCATGCTGCACTACGGCCAAGGCAAGTGGTATCCGGGTGAGCCGCTGCCGCGCTGGGCGCTGAACATCTACTGGCGCATCGATGGCCAGCCGATGTGGCGCGACGCCACGCTGTTCGCGGATGAAAGCAAGCCCGACGGCTATGGCAGCGACGAGGCTGCGCGTTTTGCTGCCGAGCTGGTCGGCGCGCTGGGATTGCCGCTGCAGAGCGAGATCCCGGCTTTCGAGGACGTGTTGCAGCAGGCCCGCGTGGAGCAAGCGCTGCCGCTCAATCTCGACCCGCTGTTTGCCAACATGGACGACTCGGAAGAGCGCCGCCGCTTGGCGCGTCTGCTGGAGACCGGGCTGGGCGAAGTGGTGGGCTTTGTACTGCCGCTGGCCCCGACCGAGTTCGACCCGAACGTGATGCTGGGCACCGCTTGGCGCAGCTCGGTCTGGCCGCTCAAGCGCGAGCATCTGTACCTGAGCGAGGGCGACTCGCCGATGGGCTTGCGGCTGCCGCTGAATACGCTGCCGTGGGTCTTGCCGGCCGACATGGAAGCGTCGTTCGACGTCGATCCCTTTGCGCCGCGCCGCACGCTGTCCGCCGTTCAGCAAGAGGCCAAGGCCACCTTGCTGCTGAAGGCTGCCAAGGGCGACAAGAAAAGCCGTGCCTTGCGCGGCCCGCGTGCGGCGCTGGCAGCGGCCAAACGGATGGCGCGTGCCACGCTGGGGCAGAGCGGTGCTGGTGCCTCCCATGCAAGCACCGAGCCGATGACAGCCGCCACCGCAGCCGCCACCGCAGCCGCCAACACTGCTGCGGCCCGCAACCTGAAGCCCGCGCCGCGCGATGTCATCCACACCGCGTTGTGCGTGCAAGTGCGCAGCGGCCGTCTGCATGTCTTCATGCCGCCGCTGAAGCGCATCGAGGACTATCTGGCGCTAGTGACGGCGGTCGAGGCAACGGCAGCCAAGCTGCAACTGAAGCTCTGGATCGAAGGCTACGGCCCACCACGCGACCCGCGCATCAAGTTGCTTAGCGTCACCCCGGACCCGGGCGTGATCGAGGTCAACGTCCATCCGTCGGCGAGCTGGAATGAGCTGGTCTACACGATGTCCACGCTCTACCAGGAGGCGCGTCTGACGCGGCTGGGCACCGAGAAGTTCATGGTGGACGGCCGCCACACGGGAACGGGCGGCGGCAACCATGCCACGCTGGGCGGAGCCACCGCCGAAGACAGCCCGATGCTGCGCCGGCCCGACCTGCTGAAGAGCCTGATCACTTATTGGCAGAACCATCCGGCGCTGTCCTATTTGTTCTCCGGCACCTTCATCGGCCCGACCAGCCAGGCGCCGCGTGTCGACGAAGCGCGTGACGACAACTTGTACGAGTTGGCGATTGCCTTCCAGCAGATGGACAAGGTCTTGCCGACGATGATGCCGGGCGACAAGCCCTGGATGGTCGACCGCTTGCTGCGCAACCTGCTGGTGGACTTGACCGGCAACACTCACCGTTCGGAATTCTCGATCGACAAGCTGTATTCACCCGACGGCCCGACCGGCCGGCTCGGGCTGGTCGAGTTCCGCGCTTTCGAGATGCCGCCGCATGAGCGCATGAGCTTGCTGCAGATGCTGCTGCTGCGCGCGCTGGTGGCGCGCTTCTGGCAACAGCCTTATTCCGCCAAGCTGGTGCATTGGGGCACGGCCCTGCATGACCGCTGGATGCTGCCGCACTTTGTGGCGCAAGACATGCGCGACGTGGCGCGCGACCTGCGTGCCGCCGGCTATCCGTTCGAGGACCACTGGTTCGACCCCTTCATCGAGTTCCGCTTCCCCCGTTTCGGCACCGTCGTCTATGAGGGTGTGGAGATGGAGTTGCGCCAGGCCATCGAGCCCTGGAATGTGCTGGGCGAGGAAATGGCCGCAGGCGGCACTGCTCGCTACGTCGACTCCTCGGTCGAGCGCATGCAGATGCTGGTGCGCGGCCTGACCGATGGCCGCCACGTGATCACCTGCAACGGCCGCCGGTTGCCGCTGCACCCGACCGGCATTCCGGGCGAATACGTGGCCGGTGTGCGTTTCCGCGCTTGGAGCCCGTGGTCAGCGCTGCACCCGACGATTGCGATCCAGGCCCCGCTGACCTTCGATCTGGTCGACACCTGGAGCGGCCGTGCGATTGGCGGCTGCACCTATCACGTCGTCCACCCGGGCGGTCGCAGCGAGGAGCATTCACCGGTCAACGCCAACGCGGCAGAAGCGCGCCGCTTTGCCCGCTTCTGGCCACATGGCCACACGCCCGGCCCGATGCAGGTGTTCAAGGAAGACCTCAACCCGAGCTTCCCGATGACGCTGGATCTGCGCTGGCAGCCGATGTGAACTAACGCATGAATGAGGCCTGCAAATTGGGCCTCTTCATGCCCTTCAATGCTGCCTGTCGCACAAGCCTGAGCGGAGCGTAGATAATCGCCGACCCTTCACCCCCGAACAAGAGTTCCGACCTTGCCTGCTCGACTACTCGCCGGCTATCCCGCAGCCACTGATCGTTTTGATGAAATGCTGGATGCGTCCGGGCAGCCCCGGCCGCATTGGCGTGCCATGTTGACGGCGCTGGCGCGCGAGGCGCCCGCCGTCATGCGGGACCGCGACGAAGCGGTGCAGCGCCAGGTGCGCGAAAACGGCGTCACCTACAACGTCTACAGCGACGCCAAGGGCATGCAGCGGCCCTGGGACTTGAATGTGATGCCGCTGATCCTGCCGGCGCAGGAATGGGCCGGCATCGAGGCTGCGGTGTGCCAGCGGGCCACCTTGCTGAATCAGATCCTGCTGGATGTGTACGGCGAGCAGACGCTGCTGCAGCAAGGGCTGTTGCCGCCGACGCTGATCCACGGCAATTCCGGCTTCTTGCGCCCCTGCCACGGCATCCGCCACCGCGACGGCATTGCGCTGCACTTTTACGCGGTCGACCTGGCCCGTGCGCCGAGCGGGCGCTGGTGGGTGGTGTCCGACCGCACGCAAGCGCCCAGCGGTGCCGGCTATGCGCTGGAGAACCGTGCCGTCATTGCGCGCACCTTCCCCGACATGCTGCGCGACCTGAATGTGCAACCGCTGAGCGGCTTTTTCGAGACCATGCGCGACAGCCTCAACCAGTGGGGCCACGAGGTCTCCACCAGTGGCGGTGTGCCGCTGCGTCCGGGCGAGCCGCCGCTGGTCGTGCTGCTGACGCCCGGCACTTACAACGAAACCTATTACGAGCAGGCCTATCTGGCCCGGCACCTGGGCTTGCCGCTGGTCGAGGGCAGCGACCTGACGGTGCGCAACGGGCTGGTCTGGCACAAGACGCTGTCCGGCCTGCAACGCGTGCATGTGATCTTGCGGCGTGTCGATGACGACTATTGCGACCCGCTGGAACTGCGCACCGACTCGGCCCTGGGCGTGGCCGGGCTGACCGAAGCGGCACGCCGTGGCAATGTGCTGGTGGCCAACAGCCTGGGCTCCAATTTGCTGGAGTCCGGGGCCTTGCTCGGCTACTTGCCCGCCTTGTCCGAACGCATGCTGGGCGCACCGCTGAAGATGCCGTCGGTGGCGACCTGGTGGTGCGGCGAGCCGGCCGCGCTGGAACTGGTGATCGCCAAATTGGACCGCCTGGTCATCAAGCCCAGCTTCAAGCAGGGCGGCCAGTTCACTGTGTTTGGCCGAGACCTGGCCGGCGCTGCACGCACCGCCTTCATTGCCAAGATGCGGGCTCGTCCGGCCGATTTTGTGGCGCAAGAATTGGTGCAGCTGTCCCAAGTGCCGGTTTGGCGGCGTGAGACGTCGATCGGCCTTGGCGGCAGCGCGATGGGTTTGCGCGTGTACGCCTGCGCCACAGCGGAAGGGTTTGTAGTGATGCCGGGCGGCCTGGCGCGCGTGGCCACCGGACCCGACACCCGCATCATCGCGATGCAGCGCGGCGGCGGCAGCCAGGACACCTGGGTGCAGGCGCGCGCCGATGTGCCGGTGGAGGCGCACAAACCGCTGACCCGCACCACCACCTCGGCCGACCTGGTCCGCGACGACACCCATGTGTCGAGCCGCGCGGCCGAGAACCTGTTCTGGTTCGGCCGCAACTCCGAGCGCAGCGACAACACCGCCCGCCTGACCCGCGTCAGCCTGAACTTCCTTTTCAACGCCCGTCCGGCGTCCCACATGGCCGCCTGGTCGACGGTGAAGTCGCTGTGCGAGCATTTCCACTTGTTTGACGGCAAGGACTTGCCACCCGCTGCGCTGAACAAACCGTTGCCCGATCGGGCGGCAGTCAAGCCCGCCGTGGCACTGCCGGCCATGCCAGTTGTTGGGGCTGGTCCGGTGGTCGGTTTGGCGGCGCTGGCCCTGCCGCCGCTGACCGCAGGGCAAGCGCAGGCTCAGGCGCAGGCTCAAACCCAGACCCAAGTTCCCGGTCGCGTGCGGCCACTGGTTGCCCCGCCGGTCACGGCACCTGTTCTTGCTCCCGCGCCTGCGCCCCCGTTATCGCCGCGCTTTGCCCTGCCAGCCCCGTTGCTGCTCAACGATGCTCAGATCGAAGCCGCCTTGCTGTTGTCGGTCGTGTGCACCGACGTGCCGGGCTTGGCCAGCCAGCAGCAGCAGCTGTTCCAAAGTGCCAGCCAACTGCGCGAGCGCTTGTCGCTGGACAACTGGCGAGCCCTGAATCGCTTGGTCCAACCGCATACGGGCGCCAGCCAGCGTTTGTTGACCCAAGCCGAGGCGATGGAGTTGCTCGACGACGCGGCAGCGGCGTCGATGACGATTGCCGGCTTTGCGCTGGACGGCATGACGCGCGACCTCGGTTGGCGCTTTCTGTCGCTGGGCCGCCGGCTGGAGCGGCTGCAATACCTGTGCGTGCTGTTGCAGAACGCGCTGGCGATGGACATCAACGGCGACCTGGATTGGCTGCTGGAGTTGGCGGACAGCATCGTCACTTACCGCTCGCGTTACCGCGCTCAGCCTGAATGGCTGCCGGTGCTCGACCTGCTGATCCTCGACGACAGCAACCCTCGCTCGGTGCTGTTTCAGCTCGACGGCATTTTGAGTGGGCTGCAGAAAATGGCCATGAACGAGCACGACCTTGGCAGCCAGGGTTTGGCGGCTTGCCAAGCTGAATTTTTGGCGCTGGCACCGGAGACCAATCTTTTTGGTGGCAATGCGCGGCTGATCGAGTTGCTGGGGCGCACCCGGCGCGCCAGCGAAGCGATGTCCGAGCAGATCAGCGTGCAATTCTTCAGCTACACCGGCGAGCGGAGCGCAGCAAGATGACGCCCACTCCTGCCGTATCGCCGGCGACTGCCGTGCCTGTTGTTCATGCAGTTGCCGCTGTTGCTGTTCCTGCTGCCTCCGCGGCGACAGCCACCGGTAGCGCCCAGCCAAGCGGTCGATTGCGCTACCGCGTGGTGCATGAGACCCGCTACAACTACCAGAGCCTGGTCACGCTGTCGCAGCAATTGCTGCACCTGACGCCGCGCTCGTTTGCGCATCAGCAAACCGAGTCGCATCAGATCTGGGTCAATCCGGCCGAGCATGACGGCAGCAACGGCATCGACTACTTCGGCAACCGCACCCGCCAGATCGCCATCATGGCGCCGCACAAAGAGTTGCTGGTGCATGCCGAATCCATCGTCACGCTGACGCCGCGGCTGAGCGTGGCCGAGCTGACGCAAGCGCCGCAGCGGTTGCAGGCGGTGGCGCAGACGGCCGACCTGCGCGCCTGGGAAAGCGTGCGCGAGCATGTGCAGAAAAACCGCAGCGGGGCCACGCTGGAGGCGCTGCGCTATCTGTACGCCTCGCCCCACGTCACCTTCAGCAGCGCGCTGGAGCACTACGCCCGGCAGAGCTTCACGCCGGGGCGGCCGCTGCTGGAGGCGGCCTATCACCTGACGCAGCGCATTTTTGACGACTTCGAGTTCGACGCCGAGGCGACCGACATTTCCACGCCGCTGGAGCAGGTGTTGATCGGCCGGCGCGGTGTCTGCCAGGACTTTGCCCAATTGATGATCGGCTGCTTGCGCTGTTTGGGTCTGCCCGCGCGCTACCTGAGCGGCTACATCCTGACGCACCCGAAAGAGGGGCAGCCGCGCATGATCGGTGCCGACGCCTCGCACGCCTGGGTGGCGGTCTTTTGCCCGCTGCGCGGCTGGGTGGACTTCGACCCGACCAACCGTTGCCTGGTGCAGGGCGAGCACATCACGCTCGGCTGGGGCCGCGACTTCAGCGACGTGACACCGATGCGCGGCCTGGTGCTCGGCGGCGGCAAGCAAGCGCTGCAAGTCAATGTGACGGTGACGCCGCTGTAAGGCAGCCGAGCGCCTTGCTTGTGCAAAGCGAGCGCCACAAAAGCAACAAGGCCACGTCCTGAACGGAGGCGGCCTTTTTTGCTTCCGGACACCTGTGAAGGCGACGGTTACTCGGGTTCTAGGCGCTGGTGACGGGTTCCAGTACTCTGCCCAATTTGCAGCCGGTTTCCGCTTCGAATGACGCTATTGTGCCGACGCTTTGTGACAGCGATTTGACGAGATGCAAGTGTTTAGCGGCGCTTCAGTGTTGCGCCCGATCTTGCTCCCGTCGCCCGCCCCGCAGTGCAGCCGCTGCCACCACCAAGCCGAGCACCCAGAACGGCGCTACCGCACCACCGCCGCCGCC
>CANFYD010000095.1 GCA_947450745.1 Burkholderiales bacterium | reverse complement strand
GACGATCCACTCGTCGGAGGTTTCAATCCCGTCTTGAGCCAGACGTTCCACCAGATCGGCATTGGTCAGGCGCTGCGGCGGCAGATAACTGCCGGTGCCCAGGATGCGGGCATAACGAGGAGCGGTCGCTTGGATGGGCGCTTGAAGAGGCGTTTGGGCGGAGGCGGGGGCGTTGGAAGCACTATGGGTCATGCGGCTTGGGCGACGTTGATCGCCTGATCTCCTGAATCATTTGAATTGCCGGCCGCAGCGCCCTGATTCGGAGGACTCAAAGGCATGGCAAGCAGGGTGGCAATGATGCGGTCATGAACACGGTCAAGCAACCGGTTGCGGGCCGCATCATAAGCCCGGTTCAGCGCGTTTTCGAAGGCGAAGGCGTCGGCCGAGCCGTGGCTTTTGAACACCAACCCGCGCAAACCCAGCAGCGCCGCGCCATTGAAACGCCGGTGATCGACCCGGCCCTTGAAGCGCTTCAGCACCGGCAGAGCCAGCACCGCCACCAGCTTGGTCAGCCAACTGCGGCCAAATTCTTCGCGGATGATGGTGATGATCATCGTCGCCAAGCCCTCGGCGGTCTTCAGCGCCACATTGCCGACAAAGCCGTCGCAGACGACCAGATCGACCGAGCCGTTGAAGATGTCATTACCTTCCACATTGCCGATAAAGTTCAACTGCCCGGCCGCCGCCGCTTGGCGCAGCAACTCACCGGCGCGCTTGATCGTCTCGCTGCCCTTGATCGCTTCTTCACCGATATTGAGCAGGCCGACGCGGGGCTCGGGCTTGCCGTCCACCGCCGTCACCAGCGCCGTGCCCATCAGGGCGAATTGCAGAAGATGCTCGGCCGTGCAATCGACGTTGGCACCCAGGTCCAGCATGGTGGTGTAACCGCCGGTCTGGTTCGGCATGACCGAGGCAATCGCCGGCCGGTCGATGCCGTCCAGCGTCTTCAGCAAATAGCGCGACACCGCCATCAACGCGCCGGTGTTGCCTGCAGAAACGCAGACATCGGCCGCTGCGGCCGCACCGCCGACCGATTGCAATTGGCTGACCGCCACACGCATCGAGGAATTCTTCTTGCGCCGCAGCGCCACTTCGATGGTGTCGTCCATCAGCACCACCTCGGTAGCCGGCACGACACGGCAGCGTGGCCAAGCGACAGCACCGGCCAAGGCCTCTGGCAAGCCGACCAGCAGCAGCTCAGCGTTCGGGTGCGCGGCCAAAAAGGACTGGCATGCCGGCAAAATGACCGACGGCCCGTGGTCGCCACCCATGCAATCAATTGCCAAACGCACCAGCGCCAGCGGCGCAGCGGCAGAAGTAGCGGAAGCGCTGACTGCCTTAGCCACATCAAGTGAGGCAGGGAGAGCGGGAACAACTGAAGACATCAAGGCAGCCCTGGAGAGGAAGAAGCGCCGCAAAGCGCGCCTCGGCGGACGCTACCAACACGCAAGCGCACCACAAACACAAAAACCCGGCACTGCAACAAGGTACAGGCCGGGATTTTGACAAGTCGCACTAGATCAACCAGCGCACCGACCTTCAGGCCCGCGCGCTCAGCTTGCATCTATTAAGCGTCAGCCTTGGTCTTCAGGACCTTGCGGCCACGGTAGAAGCCGGTCGGGCTGATGTGGTGGCGCAGATGCACTTCACCAGTTGTCGGCTCGAGCGCGATGCCCGGCGTAACCAGTGCGTTGTGCGAGCGGTGCATACCACGCTTGGAGGGTGACTTTTTGTTTTGCTGAACGGCCATGAAATTCTCCTAAGGCTCCGATGAATGAGGCTGCAGGCGCTGATCAACCGGGGCACCCCGTCACAGCACTTGCCTGAACACTTCTGGCCGCTGCCGGCCTTGGTCATTCAGTTACCCCGCACCCCGGATGCCGCAATATACGTAAGCGTGCGAGCATCATGCGCACCATGCGCCAGCCGCCTGCAAACGCTGATTGACTCAGCATTCACGGCGCGCCACTTTGACTCTCTCACCGGGTGAAGCCCGTGATTGTAGCACGGAGAATCCCAGCCTTTATCGCATACCCACCCGCGGACTTACTGTTTGGGGCTGCGCGACTTCAACGCCGCCAACGCGGCGAACGGGTGCGGCAAGGCGTCGGCGTCTTCGCCATCCGGCAGCAACTCAGCAGCCGGCAACGCCAGCGGCTGCGGGCATTCCTCGTGGCGCGGCACCAGCGGCAAGGCCAGCAACAGTTCGTCCTCCACCAGCTCCCGCGCATCGAGATGGCGCGTCAGCACCAGCACGTCATCCTCGCTGTCGGCATCCAGCTCGGCGGCGGTTTTCTCGTCATGCACGAAGCGAAACCAGCGCGACACGCTGAGCGACTCCTGCACCGGCTGCAAGCAGCGCTGGCAAGTCAGCTGCACGGTGGCGCTGGCTTGCATGTGCAGCCAGATTTGTGCCTCGGTACCGCGCGGCTCACGGCGCTCGCCGGTCAGCGTCCATTGCACAGCGGGCCAGTTGGCAGCGGGTGACTCAGGCGCAGCGGCCTCGGCCAAGCGGGACAGGCTGGCGGCTGGCCATTCACCCGTCAACACCTCGCCATCACGGGCAAAAGCGGCCACTTCCAGTTTTTGCGGCAAAAATACATTTTCTTTCATGGGCGCAAGTGTAGAGGCGCAGCCACAGGCTCTGCGGCGATGATCCGCAGCATCTTTGGCCGCAATGCGAAAATCTCGCCATGCATGACACCCCGAACCGCCCTTTGATCCTCGGATCCACCTCACCGTACCGCCGCGAACTGTTGCAGCGCTTGCGCCTACCCTTCGATGTGGTGTCCCCGCAAGTGGATGAAGCCGCACTGCCCGGCGAAGCACCCGCAGCGCTGGCCTTGCGACTGGCACTGGCCAAGGCGCACGCCGTGGCCGCGCAATTCCCCCAAGCCGTCGTGATCGGGTCGGACCAAGTGGCTGACTTGCAAGGGCAATGCCTGGGCAAGCCGGGCACACACGAGCGGGCTCGTGCGCAGCTGCGCTTGATGAGCGGGCAAGAGGTGCTGTTTCAAACGGCTGTGGCCGTGGTGTGCGCCGACACCCACTTCGCCGAGCAAGCGCTGGCTACCGTGCGGGTCAAGTTCCGTGAGCTCAGCGAGGCAGAAATTGAAAACTACCTGCTGGCGGAACAACCTTACGACTGCGCCGGCAGCGCCAAATCCGAAGGCCTGGGCATCAGCTTGCTGGCGTCGATTGAATCAGACGACCCAACGGCATTGATCGGTCTGCCGCTGATTCGCACCTGTAACCTGCTGCGCGCAGCCGGCCTCGATTTACTTCCGGCGCCGCCGGTGCCATCCACAGGAGCCGCAGCATGAAGGGCCGTCTTTATTTGGTACCCAACACGCTGGACTTCGGCGTGGAAGGCGAAGCCGTGGACTTGCAACAAGTCTTGCCCCTGCATGTGATCCAGACCGCCGCACGCCTGACCCACTGGGCTGCCGAAAGCGCCAAAACCACGCGCGCCTTCCTCAAGCGTGTGGATGCGATCGTCCCGCTGGCCCAACCGCTGCAAAGCCTGCAAATCATCGAGCTGCCGCGCGCCCCCAAGGGCAGAGCTGCGGACTTGGTCAATCAGAACCAAGCCTGGAATGCCCTGCTGTCACCCGCCTTGGCCGGCATCGACATGGGCTTGATCTCGGAAGCCGGCCTGCCTGCCGTGGCCGACCCCGGCGCTCTGCTGGTGGCCGCCGCCCATGAGGCCGACATCGAAGTGATGCCGATGAGCGGCCCCAGCGCGCTGCTGATGGCCTTGTCGGCCAGCGGTTTGAACGGGCAGAGCTTTGCCTTTGTAGGCTATCTGCCGGTCGAAGCACCGGCCCGCAACGCCCGCATTCGCGAACTGGAAGCCACCTCGGCCCGTCAGCAGCAGACTCAGCTGATGATTGAAACGCCCTACCGCAACTCGACCCTGCTGCAAGCACTGTTGACCGCGCTGAGGCCGCAGACGCGCCTGTCCATCAGCTGCGGCCTCAGCCTTGAGCAAGGCTGGACACGCAGCGCCACCGTGGAGCAATGGCGCAGCTCCGGCGAGCGCATCCCGGACAAGATCCCGGCGGTGTTCGCTATTCTGGGTTGAACCCTTCAACCCGACTTTCACCCCGCCGTCCAGCAACGGCGGCTGAAATGGATGCAAATCGACCCCGACGACGGCGCGGATCGCGATCCGCCCTACGAGGCCCGTGAGCCCGTTTGCTCAGCAACGTCACCCGACAATGGCCGTAGGGCGGGTCGCGACCCGCGCTGGCATTTGCTGGCCATCAGTGGGATCAAGCGACCGTCTGGGTTAGTCTGCACATCAAGGCGACGTAGGGATTTTGGAAGCGACGCGGGTCTCGGCACACACTACAAAGCGACAGAATTGAAAACGGGGCCGAAACCGTTAAGTTTCAGCCCCGAATTTTTAACGTCACCACCTGATGTCAGGTGGCCATCATTCTCTCAACCCTCCAGCACAACCGCCGGTCGCTTGGCACCAAACAAGGCCGCCACTTTCTTCTTCGGGCGGATGTTGCTGGACATGCCGCGTGGCGCGGCAGCGCTGCCGGCCGGGCCTTTATCCCACGCTGGCAACTCGGTGCTGGCGCTAGCCTCGTAAGGCCGGTCAAAGAACGCATCACGCGACGCAGCAGGCGCGCGGTAAACCGGGCGCGGTGCCGCGACTGGCGTCACCGGCGCAGCGGCAGCAACTGCTGCGCGGTCAACTTGCGTCTCAGCCGGGCTGGTATCCCATTCGCGCGGAGCACGTGGCGACCGCTCCGGGCGGGCACCCGGGCGAGTGTCTTCCAGCTCTATGGGCGACAGCTCGATCGTGCGCTTCAGCAGCTTTTCAAGATCAGCCACCAGCCGCGCGTCCGAACGAGTCACCAGCGTCACGGCAATGCCGGACGCACCTGCACGACCGGTGCGGCCGATACGGTGCACATAGTCTTCGGCATTGAACGGCACGTCGAAGTTGAAGACGGCCGGCAGATCGGCAATGTCCAAGCCGCGCGCTGCCACGTCGGTTGCGACCAACACATCCACTTCACCGCGCTTGAACGCCTCCAGCGATTTCAAACGCTCGTCTTGCGACTTGTCGCCGTGCAGCGCCGAAGTGCGCAAACCATCACGCTCAAACGAGCGGGCCAAGCGCGCCGCGCCGAGCTTCGAGTTCACAAATACCAGCGCCTGCGTAATGCTGCGCTGGCGCAGGATCTGCCGCACCACGCCGCGCTTGTCGTCGTCGGTGACGCTGTAAAAAATCTGCTCGACATTGGTCGCCGTGGCGTTCGGGCGCGCCACTTCAACCAGCACCGGCTCTTGCAGATAGCTCTGCGACAAACGCTTGATCTCGGGCGAGAAGGTGGCCGAAAACAACAGCGTCTGGCGGGTTTTGGGCAGGTAGCTGAGGATGCGTTGCAGGTCCGGCAGAAAGCCGATATCCAGCATGCGGTCGGCTTCGTCCAGCACCACATATTCGACCTGGTTGAGCACGCAATTCTTGGCCTCAATGTGGTCAAGCAAGCGACCCGGCGTGGCGATCAGCACTTCAACGCCGCCTTTCAGCACAGCCGTTTGCGGCTTCATGTCGATGCCGCCGAACACGCAAGTCACGCGCAACTGCGTGTGCTTGGCATAGGCCTTGATGTTGTTGGCCACTTGGTCAGCCAGCTCGCGCGTAGGTGCCAGCACCAAAGCCCGCACCGGATGCCGCGCCGGCGAAGCGCTGGCGTTCTCGTGCTTGAGCATCCGTTGCAACAGCGGAATTGAGAATGCTGCCGTCTTGCCGGTGCCGGTTTGAGCCGCCCCCATCACGTCGCGCCCTTCCAGCACAATCGGAATCGCCTTGGCCTGGATCGGCGTCATCATGGCGTAGCCAGAGTCGGCTACGGCACGCAAAAGCTTGGCGTCGAGAGGCAACGTGTCAAAGCGCGCCGGTACGGGTTCAAGAGCAACTTCAGTGATTTGGGTGTCGGTCATCTTCCGATTATCTGCCAGATCGACGATTACTCGGGTTTATCCCTAGCTTGCCCCGCTCCACCACGCTTCACCAGGTTTTTTTCGCGTCGCCTCAGGGGTCCCATCACGTCGCCTCGAAACAGCATCCATTTGGGCGTGTTGAAACGAACGATGCGCCAATACAGAGCCACGTAGCTAACACCGAACAGCACCATGAAGGCCGCCAGCATCGGCGTTGAATCCCAGAACAGCAAGGCGGGCACCAGCGAAAAAATGCAAAGCACCCACAAAAACGGCGCCGTCATCGAATTACGCCGCGTCATGGCCCGGGCGTCGCGGGCCCCGATCGCCCAGCGCATCAAGCGGCGGTAAATCAAGGAATGCAAATGAATGCCGTCCGGCAGACCCGGCGGTGTGGCGCGGATGAAGCGGCGGCGATAGATTGAAAACAAGGTCTCGAACACCGGGTAGACGCAGACCATCAACGCGAACAGCGGTGAAATCTCCGAGTGGCGGGCAATCAACAAGATGCCGATCTCGGCGGTGAAGAAGCCCAAAAAATAAGCGCCCCCGTCCCCCAAAAAAATCAAGCCGGCCGGAAAGTTCCAGACAAAGAACCCCAGCACAGCGCCCACGCCGGCCAAAGCCCACAAGGCAAGCTCGTAGTCACCCACTTGGTAAGCGACATAAGCAAAAGTCAGCAGCATCAGGCTGACGCACATGGACGACAGTCCGTTGAACCCGTCAATGATGTTGACCGAATTGGCCACGCCCGCCACCGTGAACACGGTCGCCACCAAGGCACCCAAGCTGGTGCCAACGACCCAGTCGAGCCCCGGAATGTCGGTGCGTGTGATTTGCCCGCCCAAAAAGTAAAAAGCAAGCGCCGCCGAGACCGCCGTAGCCGCCAGTCGCTTGCCCGGCGACACCTTCTTGGTCAAATCCTCAATCAACCCGGCCGCAAAGGCAGGCAGGCCACAGGCCAGCAGCAAAAAGCCCAGTTTCGCGTCCGCTGCGCCCCGCTGCCAAGCAAACAAAGCCAGGGCCAACAAACCCAAATACATACCCACCCCGCCGATGCGCGGCACCGCTGTGGCGTGGAACTTCTGAGGGCCCGACAAGTCGTCATCCGCCGAAAAATGGCCGTGCGTGCGGGCAGACCGGATCACCAGCAAGGTGACGAGGGCCGCGATAAAAAAGGGGATGAGCAGATGTGACATCCGGCGAGTGTAGCCATCGCACCGCAGCATTCGGGCTTTGCAACGTCAACGCGAAGCTAGAATGCGGCCGGTCAACCGGGGCTTTCCAAATGAAAGCGCACTGCAATTCATCACCAAGCGAGAGTTCATGAAGTTCTGCGAGATTTGGGGTTCGTCCACAGCGACGAACCGCGGGGGCGAAGCCGCAAATGTGTCAAATCAACGCAAGAACCCACTCAGCACAGCCACCGGCTTGGCCCTGCTGACGCTGGTTGCGCAATTGCAAATGCAGCCGAGCGCTCGGGCTGCCGACGCACCCAGCAGCAGCAGCAACAATAGCAACGCCAGCGACGGCGGTTCAGTTCGTCTGCTCCCCACATTGCGCAGCAACACGGACTCGCAATCCGGCTTTGACGCACCCACTCAGCAAAACAGGGCTGAAATACCTGCGCCCTATCTGGCCAGCGAGTTTGAGCGCTACGTGCAGGGTGCAGCCGGCTCCACTGAAATTCGCCGCTTTGGGGCCGAGCTGATGAGCACCACCGGCCGCAGCGGCATGGCGCAAGAAAACAGCAGCCAGATCCCGCAAGACTATGTCATCAGCATCGGCGACGAGATCTTGGTCACGCTGTGGGGTTCGGTCGACGCTGACCTGCGCTTGGCGGTGGACCGCAGTGGCCGCATCACGCTGCCGCGCGTCGGCCCGGTCACTGTCGCCGGGCTGCGCTATGCCGACCTGACCAACGCCATCGATCAACGCGTCAGCCTGGTCTTTCGCAACTACAAACTGAGTGCCTCGCTGGGCAAGCTGCGCAGCATCCGCATTTACGTCACCGGTTCTACCCAACGGCCGGGTGCATACACCGTCAGCAGTTTGGCTACCTTGGTGAATGCACTGATGCAAGCCGGTGGGCCGTCTGGTGCTGGCAGTTTCAGGCAGATTGAGCTGCGCCGGACCGGCAAAGCTGTGACCAGCTTTGATTTTTACGACCTGTTACTCAAAGGTGACAAGTCAGCAGATCGCGCCTTGCAAGGCGAAGACGTCATCCATATCGGCCCAATCGGCACGCAAGTCGCGCTGATAGGCAGTGTCAACAAGCCAGCAATTTTTGAACTGAAACCGGGCGAAACACTTGACGACTTGCTCGCCATGGCCGGCGGCTTCACCGCTTTGGCTGACCGCAGCCGCTTGACCGTCGAGCACGTTGACCAGCGCAACGACACCCGCATCAGCGAGTTGGCCTTACCACAGCAAGCCAAGCAAAAGCCGCGCAGTGGCGATCTGATGCGTGCCTTCAGCGCTGTAGATGCCGCGCTGCCTCAACACAAGCAGAACAAGCGCGTCAAGGTTGAAGGCGAAGTGCAGCGCCCCGGCGAGTTCATCTTGCCGGCCAACAGCAGCCTGGCCGATGCGATTCGGGCAGCTGGCGGCTTGACCCCCGATGCTTACCTCTTCGGCACCGACTTCAGCCGCGAGACCGTCCGAGTTTCGCAGCAAGAAAACTACGAACGCGCACTGCGCGACCTGGAGACCGAGTTCACTCGGAGCGCGGCAAGTCAGCGGACCAGCAGCGCTGCTGAGACAGCGACGCAAGCATCGACGGCGCAGGGCTCGACGAGATTGATTGAACGGCTGCGCGCCGTGAAACCCAGCGGACGCATCGTGTTGCAACTGCAGCCCAATTCCAGCAACTTGCCCGAGCTGGCGCTGGAAGATGGCGACCGCTTGCTGATCCCCGCTAAACCGACCACGGTCGGCGTGTTCGGCAGCGTGTTCAACGGCGGCAGCTACCTTTATGCCAACGGCGGCTCGGTCACAGACTTTTTGAAACTAGCTGGCGGCCCGACCAAGGGTGCGGACACCAACAGCGTGTTCGTCTTGCGCGCCAACGGCAGCGTCGTCAGCTCACGCCAGAAGTCTGGCTGGTTCATGTCCGGCGGTGCGCTTGATAGCTTGGGCGCAGAACCCGGCGACACCGTCTTTGTGCCGGAGGAAATGAACAAAACCACCTTCATGCAAGAAGCGAAGGACTGGACACAAATCCTCTATCAATTCGGCATCGGTGCAGCAGCGCTGAAGACGATCAGGAACTAATTCAAGCCGACTGCGGAGCCCGCACGCTGTGACCCAAGTGATACCCGCCGCCTTGCAAGCAGGGATAGTTATCTTGCATGCAGAGCCGCAGCTCACCTTTGCTGTGCTGGTCGGCAGCCGGGCCACAGGCACGGCACATGCCGCTAGCGACTGGGATATCGCCTTGCAATGGTCCCCGCAACTGGCATGGATGGATGTGCTGGCTAAAACCGAAGTGCTGCGCAGCACATTGGCGCAGGCGATGAAGCTGGATTCAACAGCGATTGATCTCATCGACCTGCACCGCGCCAATTTGGCCATGCGCGCCAGCGTCGCGGAAGAAGGAGTGATTCTGCTTGGGCAAGACACGCTCGAATGGGCGCATTTCTTGAATCGCACTTGGCGCGATTTGGAAGATTTTTATTGGCCTGATGTTGTTAACTATTCTGGACAGAACAAAACAAAAGGATTGCCGTGCGTTTGAGTTCTGATCAAACCCAAGCCATTCGCCGTGTCGCGCAGCGGGTGCTGGGTGCTGAAGCCAGAGTTTTGTTATTCGGCTCAATGGCGCTGGACGACCGCAGAGGCGGAGATATTGATTTGTTTTTTGAAACTGACGCGCAACTACCTAACCGAGCAAAAACTCTTTGCCAACTGCACGGCGCACTGATACTCGCTCTGGGTGACCGCAAGATCGACCTCATCCTGAAAGATGCCAATACCCCGAGCGCCCCGATTTTCGAGATCGCACAACGTACCGGTGTGTTGCTATGAGCTTGAGTTACTTGCTTGAGCATGCGTCGACCATTTCGATGTCAGCCCGCGAGGCTGCGGAAATGCTTTTCAGTACTTTTTCTTCTATTCAAGCCCACGCAACAAGCCTTGGACTTTTCAAGTTAAACCCAT
>CANFYD010000094.1 GCA_947450745.1 Burkholderiales bacterium | reverse complement strand
CGGCAGAAGGCGGCGACAAGCGAAAGGTGGCCCCAGCGAGGACAGTTTTTGCCGGATTTGAAGCTTCATAGCTCCGCTATGGGGCGAAAAGACGGTGAAAAATGGACCGCTGCGGCCGCCTTGCAGCCGCCGATCCTTCTGCCGCGCAGGCTCCTAGCTGGAACAGCTTTGCGCAAGTCCTAATTTAGCCCCAGTTGAACCGAACCGGACCGAATCCAACCGAACCCCAAACTCCATGCTCGCCAATATTCCTGCTTTCCTTGCCCAATGGGCTGTCACCGCCTTGTCACTGTGGATTGCCAGCTATGTGTTCAGCGGCATCCGGTTTGCCAACACCTCGTCCTTGATCATCTCGGCCCTGATGCTGGGCTTTGTCAATGCCATTTTGCGGCCCGTCTTCGTGCTCCTGACGCTGCCCTTGACGGTGCTGAGCTTGGGCCTGTTCCTGCTGGTCATCAACGCCTTGCTGTTGATGCTGGTGTCCAAGCTGATCCGGGGATTCACGGTGTCGGGTTTCTGGACGGCGTTTTTCGCCAGCATCTTCATCACCTTGCTGAGCCTGTTCTTCGGGGCGCTGCTGTTCGGCTCGGCACTCTCCTGGTCGTCACCGATGCCGATGCAGCCGCAGTGGATCTGAGAGGGGGAAAACTTTTTACTGCGCGGCCGCCATGCGTCGTTGGCCGGGTGCTCGGAATCCTCACGTACCAGGAGTACGTTCCGACATCCGCGCCCCTTCGCCCAAGCCTGACGACCGCTCGCTACAAAAGTTCTCACCCTGAGCCCGATCAGCCGCTGCAGCGCATCACGCTTTTGCCACCGGCTGCAAGGCAATCACGGCCATGCCGAGCAGGGCGATGCCGGCACCGATGACATCCCAGCGGGTCGGTGTCACTCCGTCCACCAGCCACAGCCAGCAGATGGCTGCGGCGATGTAGACGCCGCCGTAAGCCGCGTAAGTGCGGCCGGTAGCACTCGGGTGCAAGGTCAACAACCAAGCAAACAAGCCCAGGGAAAGCGCTGCCGGCACCAGCAACCACAGGCCTCTGCCCTGGCGCAGCACCAGCCAGGGAAGGTAGCAGCCCACAATCTCGGCGACAGCGGTGACGGCATACAACAAGCTGAGTTTTACAAAGTCCATGGGTGTTTGGGTGGTGGCTACAAAGGCAGGCAGTCAGTCGATAGTCGGGCAGCGGCGACAGGATAGCGAAGCCGTGAAGCGCACGGGCTCTAGCCTCAATACCGTACGCCTCAGAACTCGTGCCGCAGCGTGGCTACCACTTGGCGGGCACGCCCGGGAATGCCCTGGGCACCACCTTCGGCGACTTGCGAAATATAGGCGCGGTCGTCCACGTTGAAGGCGTTGATGCGCAGCGAGGTCTGCTTGGAAAGCCGCAGCGTCGCGTACAGGTCGGCCACCGTGTAGCCGGGAATCATCACCTTGCGCGTGCCGGTGGCACTGGCTTGGACGCTGCTGAATTGGCGCGTCACATGTTGCAGACCACCGCCCAGCGATAGCCAGGGCGCGATGTCGTAGGTGGTGAAGAGGTTGAAGGAATGGCGGGGTGTGCCGCCCAGTTCTTGGCCCACGGCAAACGGTTGGCTGGGCGCGGCCAGCACGCGGCTGTCGAGCCAGGTGTAGCCCGAGTACAGCCGCCATTCGCGCGTCACGCTGCCGGCCGTCAACAGCTCGAAGCCGCGGATGCGCAGCCGGGCGTCGAGCACCGAATTGTCGCCACCGGCTTGGCCGGGGAAGCGCGCCTTGTTCTTGCGCGTCTCGAACACGGCGGCGTTGACGGTGAGGTCGGCAGCGGCCATCCACTTGGCACCCAGCTCAAAGGCTTGGGTCTGTTCCGGTGCAATGTTGAAGGTGGCCGGGTCGGCGACGCGCGCGGAGCCACCACCGGCCAGTTGCACCTGGTTGCGGTCGAAGTTGCCCGACACCTCGAAGGCGTTGCCCAGCGCCGCGTACAGCGACAGCTTGGGGTCGGGTTTGAAGACCAGGCCGATGCTGCCACTGGCCACGTGGTCGGTGCGCTGCAGGTTCAGGTTGCTGCCCGGCGTGGCCAGGTTTTCACGCCCGGCTTCGCTGGCGCGCGCCGTCACGCGGTCCCAGCGCAGGCCCAGGTTCAAGTCCCACTGGGGTGTCAAACTGACCACGTCCAGCGCGTAGACGGCCAGCTCCTCGGTGTTGAAGGAATAGACCGTGCCGTCGTAGGGTGTGGCGGGGTGCAGGCGTGGCTGCGGCGAGTAAAGGTCGGTCATGGGGCCGGCGGCGTCCGGCCGGCGCTTGTTGTCGTAGCTGTAGCGGCCGATTTCAATGCCTGTGACGATGTCATGCCGGATGGGGTGGCCAAGCTGAATTGCAGCGAGGTCTGGTTCGACACACCCTCGTCGGTCTGGTCGCGCGGCTTGGTGTCGCCGCGCACTTGGGCACCCTCGAAGCCGCTTGATGCAGCGGGGATGTTGCGGATGCGCGGCGATGAGGTGATGGAGTCATTGCCCACCCGGCTCAGGCGCAACTGGTTGCGCAGCAGCGTGCCGCTGCCGAAGTGGTGTTCCACCGTCAAGCCCACCAAGTTGACGTCCACTTTTTTGTGGTCGTCGGCATGGCCGTAGAAGTTGGCCGAGCGCAGGCCGGGCGGCAAGGCGCCGGTGCCGCGACTGCTGCTGCCCGGCGCATCGCGGTCGAAGGGCAGGCCGGCGTCGGGCAGGTCGTCCTGGCGCATGTGCAGCAGGTCGGCGGTGACGCGGGTGTCGCCCTTGAAACCCCAGGTGGCGGCGGCGTACAGGCCGTAGCGCTGCTCCTCGGCGATGTCGCGGCCGGGGATGTCAGCCTCGTGCGCCATCAGGTTCACGCGCACGGCCAAGTCGTCGCCCAAACGGCGGTTCACGTCGAGCGTGGCGCGCCGCTGCTCGTCCCTGCCCAGGCTCAGCTCGACCTGGCCAAAGTCCTGCAACAGCGGCATCTTGGAGACAAAGTTGATCGTGCCGCCGGCCGAGCCTCGGCCGCTGAAGGTGGAGTTCGGGCCCTTCACCACTTCCAGCTGATCGACATAGAACGGGTCGCGGAAGTAATTGCCGAGGTCGCGTGCGCCGTTCACGTTGATGTCGTCGCGCGCGTTGAACCCGCGAATCTTCAATTGGTCGCCACCAGGCGGGTTGCCTTCACCGGCCTGCAAGCTGATGCCGGGCAGGTTGCGCAAGGCATCCTTCAGCGAGCTCACGCCCTGTTCTTCCAGCAGCGCCTGCGGCAGCACGGTGATGATGCGCGGCGTGTCTTGCAAGGATCGCAGCGCCTTGGGCCCCGCCACTTGTTCGGCGCGGAAGCCGCTGACGGCCACGGCCGGGAGGCTGTTGGCTGGCGCGGCCTCGGTGTTGGCAGCGCTGGCGGCTGTTTCAACGGGGGCTGGCTTGGCAGGCGCAGCCGGCAAGGTTTGGGCTGAAGCGGGGCTGGGTTGCACGGCCAGGGCGGTGAGCATGGCGGCAGCGGCGGAATGTAGGAGCATGGAGCGTCTCGAAAGCGGTTCAGTGGGGCGACCTCGCCCTGTGGGGGCGGTGCGGCGCGGCATTGGCTGGCTGACCGGATCGAAAGGCTGGCTGGTTTACATAAGTTTACACGCGAATAAGAATTATTTGCATTTGATGGGATTCACTTCGACTTGCTTGCGTCGTATCAGTACGGCTGGACAAATTCGTCACTCATTGGGGCGGCCCTTCGAGATGCCGTGGCGCTTGGCACGTTGGGTCCAGATTTGACGTGCCAGCAGCCGCATGTCTTCGATCTTGTCGCCTTCGTCCAGAATTTCAATGCCAAGCAAGGTCTCCATCACGTCTTCCAGTGTCACCAGGCCCTTGGTTTCTCCGTATTCGCCCACCACCATGGCGATGTGCTGCCTTTGATGCAACAGGGTTTCGAGGAGGCTGGACAGGCTGGTACTTGACAGCACGGCCATGATTTCTCTCCGATAGTCGCTGATCGGGGCCTCACCTTGGCCAGCGCCCTGGGCCATCAACAGGTCCTCGCGCAACACGAAGCCGACGACGGCGTCGAGCTGCTCGGTGTAGATCGGCAGCCGGGAGAAGGGCATGTGGTCGGAGTTCAGCGCGGCCGTGACGGTCAGGTCTTTTTGCATTGCGGAGACTACATTGCGCGGCGTCATGATGGCGCTGGCATCGACCGACTTGAGCCGGAACAGGTTGTGGATGATCTTCGATTCGCGGTCGCTGAGATGGCCGAGCTCCTTGCCGATGCTGGCCATCGCAACAAATTCTTCGCGGTTGAAATTGGCCGATTTCTTGCCGCCAGATATCCACTGAGTCAGCATTTCAGAAATCACGATCACCGGGTACATCGTCTTGATCAGCAGGTTGATGTAGATCGACACCGGCCTGCTCAGCTGCCGCCAATAGACCGCACCTAGCGTCTTGGGAACGATTTCGGAAGCGAACAGGATCAGCAGCGTCATCACCGCAGAGAACAGCCCGAACCAGGCGTCGCCGAATACGGCGGTGGCTTTGGAGCCGGCCCCGATGGCACCGACCGTATGCGCCACCGTGTTGACCGTCAGGATCGCCGCTAGTGAACGATCCAACTGGTCTTCTCGCAGCCTTTTCAGCAGGGCCGCCCGGGCCGGATGCTGCTCACGCAGGCCGGCAATATAGGCCGGAGAAATGCTCAGCAAACAGGCTTCGGCGACCGAGCAGAGAAAGGAAAAGAGCAGGGCGGCCAAGACATACAGAATCAGCAGCAGGGCGTCGCCGCCAAGCTGTACGTGGGCGATGGTGTTTACGGATTCGTGAAATGAAGGCAAGGCTAGTGGTAAGGGGCTGTCCATGTTCGATCAAGGTGGGTGGGGCGCGCTGCGTCAGGCATGGCCGACCAGTGCGCGGCCGCCCTTGTCTAGTGGTTCGCGTGGCGGTCGCCGATTTTTTGTTGTGCCGGATGCAGGGCGATATCACGTCGCGAT
Organism: Burkholderiales bacterium; assembly: GCA_947450745.1. Classification (GTDB taxonomy): domain Bacteria; phylum Pseudomonadota; class Gammaproteobacteria; order Burkholderiales; family Burkholderiaceae_C; genus Paucibacter_A. The sequence goes on along the minus strand of CANFYD010000094.1, from coordinate 5,226 downwards.
GCCTGCACTGAGCAACGCTTGCGCCTGACAGCCATGCAAAGTAAGCCCGACGGTTCAGTATGACCGACCCAACGCAGGGCTCGCACTCTGCTGGATCGCACAGCGACCGTCGGCGTCAATTCGGACGTCGCTGCGGCAGTAGGCGGTGAGCAGCCACATGAGCGGCTGTCCCGCTGGGCTGCTTACCCGAGCAAGCGCGTTTGGTAATCGCTCAACATGGCGCGCAGCTCGGCGGCTTTGAACGGCTTGGACAAAAAGCCGTCCATGCCGGCGTCTTGGCAGGCTTGGCGGTCGTTGGCCATGGCGTTGGCTGTCATGGCGATGATGGGCAAGCGCTGGCGCTGGTGGGCACGCTCGAAGGCACGAATGGCGCGTGTGGCTTGCAGCCCGTCCATCAGTGGCATTTGCATGTCCATGAAGGCCAGATCGAAAGGCTGGCCGATGGCGGCTTGCAGGCCTTCTTCACCGTTTTGCGCCAGCGTGACCTGGTGGCCCGTGCCCTCGATCAGGCTGATCGCCAACTGCTGGTTGATCGGGTGGTCTTCCACCAGCAGGACGCGCAAACTGCGGGGTGCGGGTTCGGTGCGGGCCGTGCTGCCTGCAGCGCTCGCCTCGCTTGGCCGTGGCAGGCGCTGGCGGGGGGGGGGTGGCGAGGCCGGTGGCCCACCCAGCGGCATGCCAAGAATGAAGGGCAAGGTGAACTCGAAGGTGCTGCCTTGCCCGGGCGTGGAGGTCAGATGAATCTCACCGCCCATCAGGTGTACCAGGGTGCTGGAAATGGTCAGCCCCAGGCCGGTGCCGCCGTAGTTGCGGGTGGTCGAGCTGTCCGCTTGGGTGAAGGCCTCGAACACCGTGCGTTGCTTGTCCTCGGGGATGCCGATGCCGGTGTCGCTGACCCAGAACCGCAAGGCCACGCTTGCACCCGGCTCACCCGGTGTCTGCCGCGCCCCTGACCTGTCGAGCGTCTCGGGCCGGTACTCCCAACCGAGGCTGACGCTGCCGGTGGCGGTGAACTTGATGGCATTGCCCAGCAGGTTGGTCAACACCTGGCGCAGCCGGTTGGGGTCGCCGATCAAGTGGTGCTGGAGCGCGCCGGCCCCGGTCGAGATCAACTGCAGGCCCTTGTCCAGTGCGCGAACCCGCAGCGGTGCCAGGCAATGGCGCAGCAATTGCTCCAGCTCGAATTCGATACTGTCGAGTTCGAGCTTGCCGGCCTCGATTTTGGAGAAGTCCAGCAGCTCGTTGATGATGCTCAGCAGCGCTGCTGCCGAGGACTTCACCACCAGCAGATGCTCGCGTTGCTCGTCGCTGAGCGAGCTGTCCAGCACCAGGTCGGTCATGCCCATGACGCCGTTCATGGGGGTGCGAATTTCGTGGCTCATGGTGGCCAGGAATTCACTTTTGGCGCGGTTCGATTGCTCGGCTTGGTGGCGGGCGGCCTCCAGGTCGAGCACGCGCTGGTGGATGGCGCGCGACATGGTGTTGAAGGCCGCGCCAAGTTGACCGAGCTCGTCGTCGCCCTCGGTCACCGGTGCCGGGTCCAGCTTGCCCGCCGTCACCTCGCGGCTGGCGCGCGTCAGGTCGACCAGATGGCGGGTCAGCCACAGGCCCAGCCCGATCAGCAGCAAGGCGGACAGCAGCAGCTCACCCAGGGCGATCAGCGTGCCTTGCGTCAGCAAGACCTTGCGGGCAGCCAGGATGTGCTGCAGGTCCATGCCCAGGTAGAGCGTGCCCAGGCGCTGACCGTAGCTGAGTATGGGCGTTTGGACGTGGTAGACCGGGGTGTTCGCTTGCAGCAGTTGGTCGTCGAACTTCTGCTCGTTGCTGGGCAAGGCCTTGCTGCTGGGCCAGCCGGCGCTGGCCACACGGTTGTTCTGCGTGTCCACCACCACCAAGTACTGAACACCCTTTTTACTCAGGCTTTCGTCCAGCACCGATTGCACGGTGGCGTAGTCCCGCTGGGCCAGCGGCGCGATGGTGGCCGCGCTCAAGATGGGCGTGATCTGCTGGGCATGCAGGGCCACTTGCTCGAACAGATAGGCATTCATCAGGCGCAGGCTGTTGCTGACCAGCAGGGTCAGCATGACGGCCTCCACCACCACGGCGGCCAGCAACATGCGGGCGCGCACCGAGCGCAGGGGCAAGCTGAAGCGCGAGCTCATGCGCTTCATTGCAGCGAGTTGCGGACTTCCCTTGCGTAAGGCTCCATCGCTTCAAGCTCTTTGGGCTTGAGCTTGCGATAGCCTTCCAGTTTGTACTTCTCGAAGTAGGCTTTGCCCTCTGGGCTGCTGGCAAAGCTCGTCAACGCTGCTTCGACCTGTTCCTTGCGGGCGGCTTGGCGTTTGTTGAGCATGTAGACCCGGCCCGCCAGCGGTTCGCTGATCACCAAAAAGCGCATCTGCGATTGCAATTCCCGGGTCAGGCTTTGGTAGTTGGCGAGCGAAATGAAGCCAGCCGCTGCCTCACCGGAAAGCACCAGCCGGGCCACGCTGTCGGAGGCGCTGACGTAGCGCAGTGCGTCGGGGTTGCCGTTCAGCGTCATCCAGTGCTGGCCCCACAAGGTGACCAGCGAGGTGGGGGACAGGCCCAGCACCGGTTTGCCGATCAGATCCTTGGCACTCTTCAGTTTGCTGGCACCGGGGACCAGGGCGACGGCCCGGAAGTCGGCGTTGTAGGTGAGCAGGGGCGCGTACTCGCCATCGGTCTGAGCCAAGCGGGCTTGGTGACCGGTAGTGACGGCGATGTCGTATTCCTGGCGCAGCATGCGCCGGGCGAACTCGGTGAAGTCCTGCGCGGTCACCACATCGACCGGCACGCCCAATGCTTTTTCCAAGTGCATGCGCAGCGGCTGGTACATCTCCAGAATGACCCGGGCACTGGTGTGCGGCGCGATGCCCAGTTTGAAGACGGCGGGCGTTTGGGCCCAGCTGCCCCAGCTGGCAAAACCCAGTGCTAAGGCTAAAAATATTCGACGGGCGGAGATTTGCATGACGGGCGCGGTGATTTTCTTGCCGCGATTATCCAGGCGGTGTCAGCCGGTTTGGCTGGCCGCCCGGATTTTGTTACGGTAGCGTCACTCGCCGCAGTCTGGTCAAAAGCGCCCGCTGCGGGCAACTTCGGGCCGTTGGGTCAAAGCGCGGTGGCGGTAGCTGTCGGTGTAGCGGTGGCGGCCGGCAGCACGTGGCGGCGCACCGGTTCGCGCATCAGCACGAACTCCTCGGCTGCTGTCGGGTGGACAGCGATCGTGCGGTCGAAGTCGCGCTTGGTGGCACCGCAGGTCAGCGCCACGGCCAGGCTCTGCACGATCTCTGGCGCGTCGGCCCCGATCATGTGGACGCCAAGCACCCGCTCGCTCAGCCCATCGACCACCAGCTTCATATAGCTGCGCTGGTTGCTGCCGGTGAAGGCGGTTTTCATCGGCCTGAAATCCGACTCGTAGACATCGACCGGCCCCAGCTTCAGCGCGTCGGCTTCGGACAGACCGACGCTGGCAATCGTCGGGTCGGTGAACACGGCGCTGGCGATCAAGCGGTGATCGACGCGCACCGGCCGGGTGCTGAACTCGGTGTCGGAAAAGGCCCGTCCTTCGGCGATGGCGACCGGCGTCAGGTTGACCCGGTTGGTCACGTCGCCAATCGCCCAGATGCCGGCGGCGCTGCTGCGGCTGTCCGCGTTGACCGCGATGGCACCATAAGCATCAAGTTCCACACCGGCCTCGGTCAAGCCCAGCCCGGCCGTGTTCGGGCGTCGGCCGGTGGCGTTCAGCACCGCGTCTGCGGTCAGCACCGAACCGTCGGCGCGGGTCAGCTCAAAACCGGCCGCACCGCGCTCCAGCGCTATCAAGCCGACGCCGGGGGCCAGTGTGATGCCGCGCTCGGCCAGCGCTGTTGCCAAGCGTGTGCGCAAGCCGACATCAAAACCGCGCAGCGGGTGGGTGTCGCGATAGGCCAGGGTGATGTTCACTCCCAGACCGGCCAGAATGCTGGCGAACTCGACCGCGATATAACCCCCGCCGATCACCAACATCGAGTTCGGCAGGTCGCGCAGGTTCAGGATTTCGTTCGAGCTCATCGCCAGTTCCAGGCCGGGGAAGGCGTCGTGAACCGGCGTGCCGCCGCTGGCAATCAGCACCCGTTGCGTCTGCACCTCGCGGCCAGAGATGTCGACCACACCAGGGCTCAGCAGCTTGGCGTGGCCGGTGGCCAGTTCGACGCCAGAATCGGTCAGCATCTTGCGGTAGATGCCTTCCAGCCGGTCGATCTCTAACGCCTTGGCGTCGGCCCAGCGCGACATCTCGAAGCGGCCGCTCACGCCGGTCCAACCGTAGCCGGCTGCCTCTTGCAGCATTTGTGCGTAGCCGGCGGCATACATCATCAGTTTCTTGGGTACGCAGCCCCGGATGACGCAAGTGCCGCCGACCCGGTCCGCCTCGGCGATCAGCACCCGAGCGCCGTGCGCCGCCGCCCGGCGGGATGCCGCCACACCGCCCGAGCCGGCACCAATTACAACGAGGTCATAGGGTTTTGTCATGAAGTGTTCCTGGAGGAATTTGCGTCGTGCAGTGAAGTAAAAAGGAGGCCAGCGCGGCCGTGCTGTTGAAAAATCAAGCGCGCATCATCGCCGGCCCGTTGATTCGCTGCCCGACAGCGACGCTTCGACCTTGGTTGCGAGCACCAGTACTAGTACCAGTACCAGTACCAGCACCTGTCCCCCGTAGGGCGGATCGTGATCCGCATCTGGGCCGTGACCGTGCGGCTCGCGGGTCGCTATCCGCCCTACGGAATTTCAAGGCGGGGTGGTGGAGTTGGATTTGAAACCTTGGATGAAGCGGCGGTCGATGCTGTCCTTCCAGCGCCACAGCCAGCTGGCGCTCCAAGCTCCGCTCCAGGTGTGATTGCCCCAGACTGCCGTCGCCTGCTGTCCGCCGTGGCTGATCAGGTAGAGCGCGCGCTGCTGGGCCTGCCAGGCTTGCGGGTTGCGGCCGGCGCACAGCGCGCGCAGGTTGGCGGCCAGCACCGGCCCGGCGCGCACGGCGTAGACGCCGGACTTGGGGCGCGGCGAATGGTAAGCGGCCACATCACCGGCGGCAAGAATATACGGGTGGCTGAGGCTTTGCAGCGTGGGGCCGACCTGGATGTAGCCGCCGCCATCGGTGGATAAACCGCTGCGGGCGGGCCAGGCCGGAGCGGCCGCACCGGTCACCAGCAGTGACGCATCGGCCGCCAT
>CANFYD010000093.1 GCA_947450745.1 Burkholderiales bacterium | reverse complement strand
GGTCACGCGCAACCAGACCGTGGCCGAGGGCGACCGCCTGCGCACCGACGAGCGTTCGCGCGTCAGCTTGCGGGTCGGCTCCAGCAGCTTGTGGCTGGATGAGCGCAGCGATCTCGAATTCACCCAGCTCGACGAAGGCCGGGTGCTGCTCAGCCTGGACAAGGGCGACCTGGGTTTGCGGCTGCGCTCGCAAGAAGCGGTCAGCGAGTACAAGGTGCAGACGCGTGAAGGCATGGTTTACGCCGAGCGCGAAGGGCTTTACCGGGTCGAGCAACTCGACCGAGGCAGCCGCGCTTTTGCGCTGCAAGGCCGCTTGCGCTTCGAGAGCAGTCATGCCGGAGATGTCGCGCCGGTCTGGTTGCAGGACGGCGAGCAGGCCGAGTTCTGGTGGGGCAGTTTGACCGGCGCACGCACCGAACGCCAGCGCCTGGTCGGCGACGGTTTCACCGATTGGCTGCAGGCCCAAAGCCGAGCCGAGGGCGACAACATCGGCAGCAGCCAGCGCTATGTGTCGCCCGAAATGACCGGGGCCGAAGAGCTGGACCGCCACGGCCGCTGGGAGCAAGCGCCCGACTACGGCAATGTCTGGATACCCAATCAAGTCGGACCCGACTGGGCTCCCTATCGCTACGGCCGCTGGGCCTGGACCAGCCAATGGGGTTGGAGCTGGGTGGATGACGCGCCCTGGGGCTTTGCGCCGTTCCATTACGGGCGCTGGGTCAATTGGGGCGGGCGCTGGTGCTGGTCACCGGGTCAATATGTGACTCGACCCGTCTACGCACCGGCCTTGGTCGGTTGGGTCGGCGGGCCGCTGTCGGGCTCGGGCGGGAGCAGCATCAGCATCGGTATTTCGATCGGTGGGCGTGCCAATCCACCGGCTTATGGCTGGTATCCGCTGGCACCGCGCGAGGTCTATTCGCCCGGCTATCGCCACAGCCCAGGTTATGTGCAGCGCATCAATAACGACCGTGACCGTGATCGCGATCGCGACAGGCCGGGCGACCCGCGGCCACGCAGCAACCGCGAAGTTGGCGGTGCGATCAGTTACTTGCCGGGCCAGGGCGGGGCGGTCAGGCCGATGCCCTTGGTCGATGGCCGGCCGGCTCGCCCACTGCCCGCAGCACCGGCCCGTGCCGAGCTGGGTGTGCTGCTGCCGCCACGGCCGGTCGCACCGCCGGCTATCCAACGCCCATCGGCCGACATGCCCTGGCGCAGCGACAACCTGGGCCGCCGGGACCGTGAACGTGAGGCGGAGCGGGGGGCGCGTGATCAGCCGCGTGATCAGCCGCGTGAGCCAGCGCGTGAGCCAGCGCGTGATCGTCAGCCTGTGCCCGCAGCGCAAAGCCTTGGGTCACCCATCATGGGTCCGGCCCGGCCTGCCGCCGCGCCCGAGCTTCGCATGGAGCAGCCGCAGCAGCCGCCGCAGCGCCCGCCCGAGCGGGTCAATGAGCAGCGGAATGATCGGGTTGATCGTGGAGAGCGTGGCGAGCGCAACGTCAGCAACCGAGCACCTGGGCCGGAACGCCAGCCAGAGCGGCCGGCAGAGCGACCTGCAGAACGCCAGGAGCGGCCGATGGATCGCCAACCAGAGCGCCAACCCGAACGCCAGCAGGAGCGCGGGCCTGAGCGTCAAGTCGAGCGGCAACCGGAACGTGTGCGTGCGGCCGAGCCGCCGAATCGCCAGCCGCCGCCCGAGCTGCGCGCGCCAGCACCGCAAGCCCAGCCGCAGCCTCAAGCTCAGCCCCAGCGTGCTGACGAGAACCGCGGCCAGCCGCGTGGCCGCCAAGACCAGCCTGGGCGCGGCGACAGGCGCGAGCGCGAAAACGAACGCTGAACCGCTGCTCTTGTAGCGGCTCTACGGCCGCTGCAGCAGCGTGGCTTACAACGGTGGTTTACAACAGCGGCTTCAGCTGCGCCCAGACCAGCTCCAGCATCAGCGGGTGCGCTTGTGCCTTCGGGTGGATGCGGTCGGGCTGGAACCAGGCTTCGGCGTCGGGCCGGTCGGCCACGCCCTTCAGCAAGAAGGGCACCAGGGCGGTTTTTTCCTGCTTGGCGACTTGCTCGAACAGACCGGCGAATTCGCGTCCGTAACTGGCACCGTAGTTGGGCGGCACCTGCATGCCCAGCAACAGCACTTTCGCGCCGGCGGTCTTGGCTGCGCGTGCCATCGCCAGCAAGTTGGCTCGTGAACTGTCCAAGGGCAGGCCACGCAAGGCGTCGTTGCCACCCAGTTCAATGATGACGTAGTTGGGGCCGGGTGCCTTCAGCAAGGCCGGCAAGCGAGCCCGGCCGCCGGCCGTGGTGTCGCCGCTGATGCTGGCGTTCAGCACTTGGTGCGGCAGCTTTTGCTCCCGCAGCCGTTGCTCCAGCAGTGCCACCCAACCCTCGCCGCGAGTCAAGCCGTACTCGGCCGACAGGCTGTCGCCCAGCACCAGAATACGCGGGGCGACCTTGGCGGTCTGTGCCGCCGCAAGACCCGCCGCCGAGCTGCCCAGCGCCCAGGCGCTACAGTGCAGAATCGTATTCAGGCAATCACGCCGTCTCATCATCATTGTTGGAATCCATGTCAGAAAATTTGGTAGAGGTCGATGGTGTCAGCAAACGTGTGCAGGACGCCACTGGCGAGTTAACCATACTCCACGACATCAGTTTCAAGCTCAACGCGCGCGAGTCGGTGGCCATCGTGGGTGCCTCAGGCTCGGGCAAAAGCACCTTGCTGGCCATTTTGGCCGGGCTCGACACCCCGAGCAGCGGCACGGTGCGTCTGCGGGGCCAGGACTTGTTTGTGTTGAACGAAGACCAGCGGGCCGCCGTGCGCGGTGCCGAGCTGGGTTTTGTGTTCCAGAGCTTTCAGTTATTGCCCAATTTGAACGCGCTGGAAAACGTCATGCTGCCGCTGGAGCTGCGCGGCGACCCGCAAGCCCGGGCGCTGGCCACGCAGATGTTGGGCCGGGTCGGGCTCAGTCAGCGGCTGTCCCACTACCCCCGCGTGTTGTCCGGTGGTGAGCAGCAACGCGTCGCGTTGGCGCGGGCCTTCGTGCTGCGCCCGGCGCTGTTGCTGGCCGACGAGCCGACCGGCAGCCTGGACTTCGCCACCGGTGCCGCCGTGATGGAGCTGATGTTCGAGCTGAACCGGGAAGCCGGCACGACCCTGGTGCTGGTGACGCACGACATGGCCATTGCCCAGCGCTGCCAGCGGCAACTGCGCATCGAAGCCGGCCGACTGATGGCAGTCGAGGCGGCTGCCGCCTTGCTTTAAGTCGCTTCGGCCTTGGCCTTGGCCCGGGCGCGTTTGCGCAAGCGCCGGTAGCGCTCGCCCACGATCACTGCCCACCAACCAAAGTAGACGACCAGATAAGCCAGCGCGCCGAGCAGCAGGCCGGCCAGCGGCAGGCCGATCAGCAGCGGCTCGCCCAGCGCCTGCGTCCAGGACCACAGGGACGCCAGCCAAGTGTCCGGTTGGCCCCAGTCGATGGCCAGCATTTCCGGCGGGGCAACTCTGCCGGTGTGGCCGGAGACGAAGCGGCCCAGCGCGATGGCCAGGGTCCAGATCGGCAGCAAAGTGAAGGGGTTGGTCAACCAAGTGGCAGCGATGGCGGCGGCCACATTGGCGCGGCAGATGATCGCCAGCCAAGCGGCCAAAAACATCTGCGTCGGCAGCGGTATCACCCCGATCGCCAAGCCCACCGCCACGCCCATGGCGACGCGCCGCCGGTGCGCTACCCACAACCAGGGCCGCGGTGCCAAATAATGCCCCAACCAGCGCAAGCCCGGTGTCTTGGACAGGGTGTCGGGGTGCGGCAGCAAACGACGGGCAAGGCGGGAAGCGGGCAAGCGAATCCTTGGTGGCGGCAATGAGAAAACCCGCGTATGCCTGGGGGCGCTGCGCGGGTTGGGTCGGGCGTGGGGCGGATGCTGCTGGGGACAGCGAGGGCTATCGCCAAAAATTCCCAAATTCTCTAATCAGATGGGGACAGAGCTCACTGAGTACAGCTCGGTCTATCCCCAAGGTCTTAATTTGCGAACTTGTAATCCGTCTTTGCCTTGGTCTTCAGCTCTTGCTGGTAGGCACCGACTTTTTGCTGGCCGAGGCGCTGCAGGATTTGGGCTTTGACGTCGTCGAAGCCGGGGAACTGGGCTTCGCGGCTGTCTTCGAGCTTGATGATGTGGAAACCGAATTGTGTTTTCACCGGCTCTTCGGTCATTTCACCCTTTTTCAGTCCGCTCAGGGCTTTGGTGAACTCGGGGACGTAGCTGCTGCCGTTGGCCCAATCGAGGTCGCCGCCGTTGACTGCGGAGCCGGGGTCTTTGGAGTTTTTGGTGGCCAGCTCTTCAAACTTGGCACCGGCCTTGATCTGCGCGATCAGGGCTTTGGCTTCGTCTTCTTTTTCCACCAGGATGTGGCGGGCCCGGAACTCTTGGCCGCTGTTCTGGGCCTTGAACTTCTCGTACTCGGCTTTGGCTTCGGCGTCGGTCACCGGGTTCTTCTTGGTGAACTCGGCGAACAGTTCGCGGATCAGGATGCTCTGGCGGGCCAGATCGAGTTGGGCCTTGTATTCGGCACCGGCAGGGATGCCACGCTTTTCGGCTTCCTGGATGAAGATTTCGCGCAGCACGACTTCGTCCTTGACCTGAGCTTCGAGCTCGGGCGTGCGGGCTTGTTGGCCGGTTTTGGTGACTTGGCTGATCAGCAGATCGACGCGTGCCTTGGGCACGGCCTTGCCATTCACGGTCGCAATGTTCTGCGCGTTAGCCGAGATGGGCACGAGCACAGCGGACAAGGCCGCAACGGTGGCGGCAAGCACAAACTTCTTCATGGGCATGATCGATCGGCTAAGGTAAAAAAATGCGCCAAAACGGCGCAGATGACAGGGATACCAGGGCTCACATTCAGGAGCTTGCAAGCGGCTTCAAACTTCGTCCGGTGCGCGTGCGTCGATCGCCAGCGCATGGATGCCTTGCTGCATCAGCTCAGCCATCGAATGATATACGAGGCGATGCCGGGCCACCCGGTTGAGCCCGGTAAAGCGGGCGCTGACCAAGGTGACGCTGTAATGTCCACCCTCGCGGGCACCGGCATGGCCGGCGTGCTGGGCGCTGTCGTCTTGCACGGCCAAGGTCAGCGGGGCCAAGGTTTGGCGCAGCCGGGCTTCGATCTCGGCGATGCTGGGGCGCAGGCTACTCATGGTTTGACGCCTTCATCAGCCGGCTTGGCTTCGGTGGGTTCGCTGATGTGGCGGCTCAGGTAGAAGCCTTGCGCCAGCGTAAACAGCAGGATCAGCCCGGTCGTGCCAAAGGCCTTGAAACTGGCCCAGGTCGAGGTGGAAAAGTTGTACGCCACGTAAATGTTCAACACGCCCATCACGGCGAAAAACACCACCCAGGCCCGGTTCAAGTTGCGCCAGACGAAGTCGGGCAAGCTCAACTCGCCGCCCAACATGCGCTGGATCAGATTCTTGCCAAAGAAGGCCTGGCTGCCCCAGAACACCAGGGCAAAGCCCCAGTACAGGCCGGTCGGCTTCCATTTGATGAAGGTGGCGTTGTGGAACCAGATCGTGGCACCACCCAAGGTGACCACCAAGCCGAGGCTGATCCACAGCATCAGGTCGATCTTCTTGCCGCGCAGTTTCAGGATCAGCGCCTGCGTCAGGGTGGCCAACATCACCACCAAAGTGGCCAGCAACACCGGCGCTTCGTCCACGCCGACCACACCGCCCGACACCATGAAGCCGAAATGCTCGCTGGCGAAGGCGGCGGCCCAATCCTTGTGGGAATCCGCGTATTTGAAGGTGCCGAAGAACAGCAGCAGCGGAAGAAAATCGAGCAAAAACTTCATCAAAAGATTCTCTGTTCGGTGGGTGGCGGAGCTATTCGCTGCGCTCGGGCGGCGCATCCCGCAAGGGGGTGAAGTCTATCGCGGCCGAGTTGATGCAAAAACGCTCGCCGGTCGGGTCGGGGCCGTCGGGGAACACATGGCCCAGGTGGGAGCCGCAGTTGTTGCAGCGCACCTCGACCCGCACCATGCCGTGCGCTTTGTCGACCACGCGCTCGATCACTTCGGCGTTGACCGGGGCCCAATAGCTGGGCCAACCGCAGCCGGCGTCGAACTTGGTGTCCGCCTCGAACAGCGGCGTGCCGCAGCCGACGCATTGGTATTGGCCGTTTTCGAAGTGGTCCCAATACTTGCCGGTGAAAGCGCGTTCGGTGGCGGCGTGGCGGGCCACTTCATATTGCATGCTGTCGAGTTGGGCACGCCACTCGGCATCGGTTTTCTTGACGGGGTAGTCACTCATGATGAACAGGACACTTCCAGTGATTGCGCCCAATCGGGCGGAAAACCGGCGTCGCTGAGCAGCGCCGGTTCGTCGAAGGGATGTTGCAGCACCTTCAGCAGGCGCTCGACCTTGCCGAAGTCACCCGCCTGGGCTGCCAGGAGCTTGGGCGAGCCGGAGGCTCAGAAAAATTCACCTGGGAAGTGTAGCCAGACGGGTCTGCACCTTGCTGAGCGCGGGGGACTCGGCTGATCGACCCCCTCAGGAATCCGCGATCAGCAAGCCCGTGAATACCCCTACAGCTGTTGCACTTCGGTGTAACGGCGGCGACTATGGCGGCTGCAAGTGCTGGATTAGACTGATTCAAACCAAGGGTGCAGGGCGCTGCCGCTGCCCGCAACAGGAGACGATAGATGGCGTTGATGGGTCAAATGATGGCGATGCCGCTGCTGATTTCGTCGCTGATCAAGCATGCCGCCCGGCATGCAGGCGATACGGAAATTGTCAGCAAACGGGTCGAAGGCGACATGCACCGCTACAACTGGCGCGCGGCCGAAAAGAGGTCGCGGCAACTGGCTCAGGCCTTGGCCCGGCTGGGTTGCCAAGCAGGCGATCGCATCGGGACGTTGGCTTGGAACGGCTACCGGCACCTGGAAATCTATTACGGCTCGTCCGGCTCGGAGCTGGTCTGCCACACCATCAACCCGCGGCTGTTCCCCGAGCAAGTCGCCTGGATTGCCAACGACGCGCAGGACTTGGTGCTGTGTTTTGACCTGACCTTTTTGCCGCTGGTGGAAAAGCTGGCCACGCAGATGCCCAGCATCAAGCATTTCATCCTGATGACGGATCGGGCCCACATGCCGGCCCAAACCAGCTTGGCCGGGCTGCTCTGCTACGAGGAGTTGATCGAGGCCGAAGACGGCGCTTACACCTGGCCCGATTTTGACGAAAACACTGCCTCCAGCATCTGCTACACCTCGGGCACCACCGGCCATCCGAAGGGCGCGGTCTACAGCCACCGCTCCAGCGTCCTGCACGCTTTTGGTTCGGCGCTGCCGGACGCGTTGGGTTGTTCGGCGCGCGATGTGATCCTGCCGGTCGTGCCGATGTTCCACGTCAACGCCTGGGGTTTGCCGTACAGCTGCGCCATCGTCGGCTGCAAGCTGGTGATGCCCGGCCCGCACATGGACGGCAAGTCTTTGTTCGAACTGTTCGAGGCCGAAGGCGTGACCTTCAGCGCCGGTGTGCCGACGGTGTGGTTGGGTTTGCTTACCTATGTGAAGACGAATCAGCTGAAGTTCAGCAGCTTCAAGCGCACGGTGATAGGCGGCTCGGCTTGCCCGCCGGCCATGATGAAAACGCTGATCGAGGACTTTGGTGTCGAGGTGATTCATGCCTGGGGCATGACCGAGATGTCGCCGCTGGGCACCGTGTCCACCTTGAATGCCAAGCAGGCCGGCTTGTCGGCTGATGCACAACGCCGCTTGCTGGAAAAGCAGGGCAAAGCGATTTACGGCGTGGACATGGCGGTCATCGACGACGACGGTCATGCCCTGCCGTGGGACGGCGTCAGCGCCGGCAATCTGGTGGTGCGCGGCCCCTGGGTGATCAGCAGCTATTTTGGTCAGAGCACATCGCCGTTGATCAGTGTGGACGGCGTGCCGGGCTGGTTCCCGACCGGCGACGTGGCCACGATAGACGACGAAGGCTTCATGCAGATCACCGATCGCAGCAAGGATGTGATCAAGTCCGGCGGCGAATGGATCAGCTCGATCGACCTGGAAAACATCGCCATGGCCCACCCGGATGTGCACGAAGCGGCGGTGATCGCTTGTGCCCACCCGAAGTGGGATGAGCGGCCGCTGCTGGTCATCATCAAGAAGCCCGGCGCGGAGCTGAGTCGCGAGCAGGTGCTGGAATTCTTCGAGGGACGGATCGCCAAATGGCAGATTCCTGACGACGTCCAGTTCGTCACCGAGTTGCCGCATACCGCCACCGGCAAGCTGCAAAAGCTCAAGTTGCGCGAGCAGTTCAAGGCTCACCGCCTGCCCGGCACCTGAAGTGTGGAAACTTTCCTAGCTTGCCGGTCGCATGCGGCGGAAATTTGTCACCTTTTGAGAGCCTACGGCCTGCCCACCGGGTAAGTCCTGAACGCCGCGAGGGCGGCGCTCGGCTACCGTGGGCAAGGTCAGTGTTACCGCATTGCACGCCTGATAAACCCGAAGGAGACAACGATGAATATCGCGAAACGCCCGTTGAAGATCGCCGTCGCGGCAGCCCTGTTGCTGAGTGGCGCAGCTGCCTTTGCCCAAAAGGGCGAGACGGTCAAGATTGCCTGGATCGACCCGCTGTCTGGCCTGATGGCACCGGTGGGGCAGAACCAGGTCAAGAGCTTTCAGTTCTTCGCTGAAAAATTCAACGCCACCAATCCGGCTGGCGTGAAGTTTGAAATCGTCCCGATCGACAACAAGCTGAGCCCGGCCGAGTCGCTGAACGCGCTCAAGTCCGCCATCGACCAAGGCGTGCGCTACGTCACCCAGGGCAATGGCTCCGGCGTGGCCGTGGCCCTGATCGACGCGATCAACAAGCACAACGAGCGCAACCCCGGCAAGGAAGTGCTGTTCCTGAACCACTCGGCCGTGGACCCCGATCTGACCAACAGCAAATGCAGTTACTGGCATTTCCGCATGGATGCCGATACCTCGATGAAGATGGAGGCGCTGACCACATTCATGAAGGATCAGCCCGACATCAAGAAGGTGTTCCTGCTGAATCAGAACTATGCCCACGGCCATCAGGTCGCCAAGTACGCCAAGGAAATGCTGGCGGTCAAGCGGCCGGACGTGCAGATCGTCGGAGAAGACCTCCACCCGCTGGCGCAGGTGCGCGACTTTGCCCCTTACGTCGCCAAGATCAAGGCCTCGGGTGCCGACACCGTCATCACCGGCAACTGGGGTTCGGACCTGGCGCTGCTGATCAAGGCCGCCAATGAATCCGGCTACACCGGCAAGTTCTTCACCTACTACACCGGCGTCTCCGGCACACCGACTGCGCTGGGCAAGAACGGTGCCGGTCGGGTCTACCAGGTGTCCTACAACCACTACAACATGGGTGGCCAGATGGGCAAATGGCAAGAGGAATTCCAGACCAAGTTCAAGGACGACTTCTACACCGGCAGCGTGATTCACATCTACAGCCTGCTGGGCGAGGCGATGGCCAAGGCCAAGTCGACTGACCCGGTCAAGGTGGCTGCGGCCCTGGAAGGCCTGAAGGTCAAGAGCTTCAACGGCGAAGTCGAGATGCGCAAGGCCGATCACCAATTGCAGCAGCCACTGTTCATCTCGGTCTGGCAGAAGGCCGATGCGAAGTATCCGTATTCGCCCGAGAACACCGGCTACACCTTGGCACCGGTCAAGACTTATGAGTCCTATGTGTCGAGCACGCCGACCTCGTGCCAGATGAAGCGTCCATAAAGTCCGGCCCAACTGGCCAGCCTGATGCGGGCTGATCTTGGCCTTGCAGCGCGCGCCGTCGCAACACGGTGCCGCTCAACGTCATCTTCAGCCCGCTTGCTTTGATACAGCGGCATGTTGCATGCCTCATCCCGAATCCTGCTGCGTTTGACGCGCTCCCAATTACGCGAGACCCCGTGGCTCAAATCTTAATCAACGTCTTGAACGGCCTGTCCTCCGGCCTGCTCTTGTTCATGCTCAGCTCCGGTCTGACGC
The DNA here is from genome assembly GCA_947450745.1 of Burkholderiales bacterium. Taxonomy (GTDB): domain Bacteria; phylum Pseudomonadota; class Gammaproteobacteria; order Burkholderiales; family Burkholderiaceae_C; genus Paucibacter_A. The sequence continues at coordinate 193 of CANFYD010000093.1, read as the reverse complement.
TGATCTTCAGCATGATGGGCGTGCTGAACTTTGCTCACGCCAGCTTCTACATGCTGGGCGCTTATGTAGCCTACAGCCTGGTCGGCGTGCTGGGCTTCTGGCCCGCGCTGGTGCTGGCACCGATCGTCGTCGGTCTGCTGGGCGCGGCCTTCGAGCGCCTGGCGCTGCGCCGCGTGCACAAATTCGGCCATGT
>CANFYD010000092.1 GCA_947450745.1 Burkholderiales bacterium | reverse complement strand
TGCCGGAATTCGACACGCCCCAGCTCCAAGCCAGGATGTCGATCTCCTTGGTCGCAGCCTTTGCCTTGTCATGGGTTTCGCCATCAACCGTGGCGATCTTGAGGAACATATCTAAAGCCATGGAGCTCTCCTGATTGCCCGCTATGGGGCATTGAACACTGCGATCAACGCCCTATCGGGCGCCTCCCACTGCGCAGCCAGTGACGGAGTGCTGGTTAAAACGAAACTATCGACTCGTGCGCGCCAACGTCAACCGGCCTTGGCCGACGGCAGCTTGGACACCAGGCGCAAGGACACCGTCAATCCTTCCAACTGGTAGTGCGGACGAAGATAGAACTTGGAGCTGTAGTAGCCGGGATTGGCCGGGTCTTCCTCAACCACCACCTCGGCAGCGGCCAAGGGATGGCTGGCCTTGTAGGCCTCAGACGAACGAGCAGGATCACCGTCCACATATTGGGTGATCCACTGAGCCAACCAACGCTGCACTTCGTCGCGATCCTTGAACGAGCCGATCTTGTCGCGCACGATGCACTTCAGGTAATGGGCGAAGCGGCAAGTTGCGAACAAATAAGGCAGGCGAGAGGCCAAGCGCGCATTGGCTGTCGCGTCAGGATCGTCGTACTCGGCCGGCTTGTGCAGCGATTGCGCACCGATGAAGGCGGCAAAGTCGCTATTCTTGCGGTGCACCAAAGGCATGAAACCATTGGCTGCCAACTCGGCTTCGCGCCGGTCTTCAATCGCGATTTCCGTCGGGCACTTCATGTCCACGCCACCGTCGTCGGTCGGGAAGGTGTGGGTGGGCAGGTTCTGCACAGCGCCGCCGGACTCGATGCCACGGATACGAGTGCACCAGCCGTACTCCTTGAAGGATCGGTTGATGTTGGTGGCCATCGCGTACGCCGCATTGGCCCAGGTGTACTTGCCGTGATCGGCCGAGCCGGTGTCTTCCTCAAAGTCGAACGCTTCAACCGGATTGGTCTTGGCACCGTAAGGCATGCGCGACAAGAAACGGGGCATGGCCAAGCCGATGTACTTGGAATCTTCCGACTCGCGCAGCGAGCGCCAAGCCGCATACTCGGGCGTGGTGAAGATCTTGGTCAGGTCGCGCGGATTGGCCAGCTCTTGCCAAGAATCCATTTGCATCAAAGAAGGCGAACCGCCGGTGATGAAGGGGCAATGGGCGGCAGCGGCAATCTTGGCCATTTCCGTCAACAATTCGACGTCCGGTGCGCTTTGGTCGAAGTGGTAGTCGCCGACCAAGCAACCAAAAGGCTCGCCGCCGAACTGGCTGAATTCCTCGGCATAGATCTTCTTGAAGATCGGGCTTTGGTCCCAGCTGGTGCCCTTGTAGCGCTTGAGCGTCTTGCCCAACTCGGCCTTGGACACGTTCATGACCCGAATCTTCAGCGACTCATCGGTCTCGGTGTTATTGACCATGTAATGCAGACCGCGCCAAGCCCCTTCGAGCTTTTGAAAGTCCTCATGGTGAATGATCAAGTTGACTTGATCCGACAGCTTTTTGTCGATGGCTGCGATCATCGCCTCGATCGAGCCGACCACGTCACTGCTGATCAACTGCGTTTGCGCCAGGGCTTGATGGGCCAGGGTTTGTACCGCCTGCTCGACCGCACTCTTGGCGTCATCGGACTTCGGTTTGAATTCTTTTTGCAACAACGAGGACAGGTCGCTGCCCTCCATCGTCACGCTGGCTAGCGCACCAGTTGCTTGTAGTTCGGCCATTGTTTTCTCCTTGATTGGGTGATCGATGCAGCGGGCCGAATCAAGCGTCTGCAGGTTTGGCTGCGGACGCCAGCGTGCCCAGCAACGCCGGGTCAGCCATCAATTTGCCGATCAACTCCTCTGCGCCGCCCTTGCCGTCCATATAGGTGACGAGGTTTTGCAATTGCTGCCGCGCTTCGAGCAATTTACTCAGTGAATCAACCTTGCGAGCCACGGCATCGGGTGAAAAATCATCCATGCTGTCAAAGGTGATGTCGACGCTCAGATTGCCTTCGCCGGTGAGCGAATTGGGCACGGCCATTGCGACGCGCGGCTTCATTGCCTTCATGCGAGCATCGAAGTTATCGACATCCACTTCCAGGAACTTGCGATCAGCTACAGGGGCCAATGGGTCGGCCGGCTTGCCTGACAGGTCAGCCATCACGCCCATCACAAAGGGAAGTTGAACCTTCTTTTCGGCGCCATAAACCTCGACGTCATACTCGATCTGAACCCGCGGCGCACGGTTGCGTGCGATAAATTTCTGGCTGCTGCTCATTCCAAACTCCTGTGCGACGTTGAGAAAATAGAAAATCAGGATTCACACAAACTACTCTAGCGTCACCCTAACGGTCCTTCATATTAATACTAACTATTATGGCGTTATGTTTAGTTTTTCAGCTAGAGAAATTTAGAGTAAACCCTAGAATTTAAAAAATAAGTTCTGAAATATATGGCGAGCAGCTCAAGATTCTTCGCTGGCATAAGGGTCAATACCCACCAAACCGGCCACACCCGCCAGCGCATCCGGTGCCAGCATTTTCATCAGCTGCAAGAAATTCTGATTGATCAATTGACTGCCTCGCCGCAGAAACAGCGGTGCAGGGTTTGCAGGCTCGGCACGCTCCAAGTATTCACAAACCATTTCGATAGCCCGAAGCGCCTCTTCACGCGAAGTGACTGAGCCGGATAAACCACGTGTCGAGACTTTTGCGCTTGGGGCACCGTCCGTCTCCAATTCACCAATTTCACCGCCTTCAACGATTTCATCGACATCTTGCGCCGCAGGCAGCAAACCAAAAACACCATTCGCCAAAGCATAAAGCGGCCGTAAGTCAGGCGCAAGCTCATCGCCCAACTTAACATTCAGCAAGGCGATCAGACGTTTGACCTCAGCCACCGCCGAGGCACAGGGCTCAAACAGCTCAGGCTGTTTGAGCAGCGCAGCGGCCGCCATCTTAGCGATCTGTTCCTTGCTCGGCACCTCTTCGCCCTGCCGCATAACGGCAAGCCCCAAGGCCAACTCAAACCCCCGCACTGTCAAGGTCCCAACGGACCGGTCATTGATCACCGCAGTTTGTCGCAGATCGCCGATCAGGCCTTCGGTCTCACGCAAAACCGTCAGCGCGTTGACTCTTGCATAGGGGTCGCCGTCATCGGGGTCGGGCAATGGATGAAGATGATCCCATTGGCTTTCGATCAGGCCGTTGAGCAATTTGAGCCCGAGCGGCAAGGCGGCGTAACCCTGCAAGTGCAGCTCGGCGCGCAACCAAGTGATGGCCACTCGCAGGTCCCGCGTGCGGTCCAGCAGCGCTTCAGAAAGCTCGGCCACCTGGCGCCAGTTGGGTGCTTCGGCCGGGCCGAACTGCGACTCGGGCTTGCCCTGCGCGGCCAGCGTCAGACTCAAGAAATCATTGTCGTATTCCAGATCGGGACCACAGGGGGCTGCTGGATCTGGCAAGGCGTCAAGCCAACGATCAATCATTTCGTCTCACTTCAAAAATATGATCAGGCATCAGGCAAAAGTCGGAGTTAATCGTGACTTAAGTCGCAAAAATTGCTCCGCCGCAGTTTAGCAATGGAAATCGTCGACGTCGGTGAACTTATCCGATAAAAAAGTTTCTCCTCGCACAATTTTTTTCTGAAGTCTTGGGAACATCAGGTCGTCGGCACTGATTGACCCTGTTCTTGTTTTTGTCAGCGCTGAACACGCGACAATCATTTCCGATCCGTTATCGTCCCCAGGTACACAAGCCAACAGACATCATGAGCAGCCAGCCCCCTGACGACGACCGAACCGTGATCAAGCCGCGCACCCTGCTTGCGCCCGAGCCGCCGGCTGCCAGCCCGCCATTGGATGACGGCGGGCACTTGCCCAATGGCACCTATCTGGGCGAATTCGAGCTGACCGCCATGCTGGGTGAAGGCGGCTTCGGCATCGTCTATCTGGCCTGGGATCACTCGCTGCAACGCCGGGTTGCCTTGAAGGAATACATGCCTTCGTCACTGGCGATTAGAACCGGCTCGACGCAAATCAAGGTCAAGTCGGAGCGGCACCGTGAGACCTTCGATGCAGGACTGAAAAGCTTCATCAACGAGGCTCGCCTGCTGGCCCAGTTCGACCACCCGTCCTTGGTCAAGGTCTACCGATTCTGGGAGGCTAACGGCACCGCCTATCTGGTGATGCCGTTTTACGAGGGCATCACGGTCAAGGAAAAGCTGAAGGAAATGGGCAGCCCGCCGGACGAAGCTTGGCTGTTGGGCCTGCTGGCACCGCTGACCGAAGCGCTGGCCGTGATCCACGCAGAGAACTGCTTTCACCGCGACATCGCCCCGGACAACGTGATTCTGCTGGCCGGCACTGGCAAACCGCTGCTGCTGGACTTTGGTGCCGCACGCCGGGTCATCGGCGACATGACGCAGGCGCTCACGGTGATTTTGAAGCCCGGCTATGCGCCGGTGGAGCAATACGCCGAAGCACCGGGCATGAAGCAAGGTCCTTGGACCGATGTCTACGCCTTGGCCGCCACGGTCTACTTCGCGCTGCTGGGCAAGACGCCGCCGCCCTCGGTCAGCCGCTTGATGGCTGACAGCTACGTGCCGCTGGTGGAGTCATGTGCAGGCCGCTACAGCGCGAGCTTCTTGGCCAGCATCGACAAAGCGCTGCGGGTCAGGCCGGAGGAACGTACGCAGTCGATTGCCGAATTGCGGGCGGACTTGGGGCTTGAAGCCGTGACTGAGTCGTCTGAAGTCACGCAAATGCCAGGCGACAGGCAAGGCGGCGCAGCGGGGCAAAGCAGCGCGGGTTCCAACAACGCAAAAAATTCACCCACGGTCGCAGCATCTCAGGCGAGCCCAGGTGAGAACGAGAAAGGGAGCGCCAAGTGGCTGGGCCTGGGCGCCGGCATATTGCTGATCGGCGCAGCAGCAGGCTACTTTGCACTTTCGCCCAAGAAGCCTCTGACCTCAACTCAGCCCTCCGCGACCGCAGCGCTCTCGAGTGCAGCGGAACCAGTCACTCCACCAGTGGTCGCCAACAGCAGCAGTCGTTTCGACGTTCGAACTGAATTTGATCGCGTCATGGCAGCGCAAACACCCGGCTTCGATGTCGTGGCAACGGCCACGCAGCCGCAGTTGCGTATCGGCAAGGACAACTTATCGTTCAACGTCAAGTCGACGCGCGACGGCTTTGTGACCGTGCTGGTGCTGGGGCCGGACGGGAGCCTGACAAGGCTGGTACCGAGCAGCGAGATGCAGGATATCAAGATCCGCGCCGGTGTCAGCCTGAAGCTGCCGCCGCCCAATGTTCGCATCGAGACAGCGGAGCCGGCCGGACCCGAACATTTCATGGTCATCGTCAGCAGCCAACCGCGTGACTATGCTTCGCTCAGCACGCGACAGGAAGGTGGCTATTTGTCCTTGCCGACCGGCGCTGAAGCCGTTGAAAAAATCAAACGCTTGGTGCCGGGCGGACCGATCTTGCTGGGTGAGGCGCCCAGTTGCACCGGCCCTGCCTGCCATGACTTTGGCTCGGCTCAATTCACCATCGATCTGGTGCGTTGATCGGCCAGCGCTGGATCGCAGGTGGGGTGTCCAGGCGGACGGTCCGGACACGGAAGCGGTCCTTCAGCGCGTCTCGGCCAGCAGCAGCTTGATGTCGTCCGCCAGCGCCTGTGCACCGGAACCGTAACGTGTAAACACCCGCACTCGGCCCTGGGTATCGAAGATGAAGCTGGCGGCGGTGTGGTCCATCGTGTATCTTTCAGGCGTTTTACCGGGTACCTTGGCAAAGTAGACCTTGAATTCCTTTGCCGCCGCCTTGGTTTGCTCGAGCGTGCCGCGTAGCGCGACAAAGCTGGGATCAAAACTGGCCAAATAGGCTTTCAACAGCGGCGCGGTATCCCGCTCGGGGTCGACGCTGACAAAAATACCCTGCAGGCGGTCACCGTCGGCACCCAACGAGCGTTTGACCTCGGCCAGTTCGGCCAGCGTGGTCGGGCACACATCCGGGCATTGCGTGTAGCCGAAAAACACCACCACCACCTTGCCCTTGAACTCGGCCAGCGTGCGTGCGCGCCCGTCCTGATCGCTCAAGTTGAGTCCGCTGGCGTATTCGGCGCCGGTCAAATCAACGCCCTTGAACGCCGGCTTGGCCGCTCCACCCAAGCCCAGTTGATCGCAAGCGCTCAAGGACAGCCCCAACACCAGGCCCGCGACAACTTTCAAGACAAATCGTTTGTGCATGGCTCAGGTCATCCAGGAAGCAGGTAATGGTCGAGCAGCAGCGCAGCGAACAGCAAGGACAAATGCCAGATTGAAAAGCGGAAGGTCGCGCGCGCCAACTCGTCGGAATAATTGCGCCAGAGCTTCCAGGCATAGCCACAAAACCCCAAGCCCAGCAGCACAGCGCTGACCAGATACAACCAGCCGCTCATGCCTGTCAAAAAAGGCAGCAGCGTTGCAGCCAGCAAAATCCAGGTGTAGAGAAACACCTGAAGCCGGGTGAACTCGGAGCCATGAGTCACCGGCAACATGGGCAAACCGGCCTTGCGGTATTCCTCGGTGCGGTACAGCGCCAGCGCCCAGAAGTGCGGCGGTGTCCACAAAAAGATGATCAAGCACAGCAGCAAGGCCTCGGGGCCCACGTCGCCGCGCAGCGCAGCCCAACCGAGCACCGGCGGCATCGCACCGGACGCGCCGCCGATGACAATATTTTGTGGCGTCATCGGTTTCAGGATCACCGTGTAGATGACGGCATAGCCGATGAAGGTCGCGAAGGTCAGCCACATGGTCAGCGGATTGACCCAGAACCACAAGATCAACATGCCCAAGCCGCACAACCCGGCGGAAAAGCCCAGGGTCAACATTCGGCTCAGCTCACCCTTGGCCGTGGCGCGCCAGGCGGTGCGCTTCATCTTGGCGTCAATCTGCTGTTCAACCAGGCAATTGAAGGCGGCGGCGGCACCCGCTACCAGCCAGATACCCGCTGTGGCCGCCAAGATCACGCCCCATTGCGGGCCGGACGGCAGGCCAGGAATGGCCAAGGCCATGCCGATCACGGCGCAAAAAACAATCAGTTGCACCACGCGCGGCTTGGTCAGTTGGTAGAACTGTTGCCAACGCGAGCTGGGCGGCATTGCGGCCAAAGTTGAAGTGGGAGAAGCCATAAGAGCTGAAGTTATCGGTAATCGTGAATCAGAGACGGGTCTGGTGGGCCGGCAGCGTATTTTGGTGCAAGCGCGCCAGCATGACGCTCAGAAGCACCAGCAACATCGCCGCGCCGCCGGTATGGGCCAAGGCGGCAAGCAGCGGCCAATCCAGCACCACATTGGACAAGCCACTGATGAATTGCCAAGCGGCAACCCACAACAGCCGCTTTGCCCACAGCTTGGCGGACGCCTGGCCAGTCGCTGCCAAACGCCAGGCGAACAGCAGAATGGCTGCAAAGACCAGCCCAGCGCCGATGCGGTGCGTCATGTGAATGGCGGTCAAGGCGGCAAAAGGCAGCCAGCCACCGTCCGCACCGACGCCAAGCTCACGCCACAAAGTAAAACCATGCTCGAAGTCCATGGCCGGCCACCACTGCCCGCCTTGGCAGGTGGGGAATTCAGCACAAGCCAGCACGGCGTAATTGGTGCTGACCCAGCCACCCAAACTCACTTGCACGAGAGACAAGCCCAGCAACAACCAAGCTGCAACGCGCAGCCCGCGCCCCCACGCCAGCGGCTTGGGCTGATAACCCTGCGCCGTCCAGGCCAGCAACATCAGCAGGCCCAAACCACCGAGCAAATGCAGGGTCACGATGGCGGGGAAGAGCTTCATCGTCACCGTCAACGCGCCAAAAGCGCCTTGCATGCAGACCCACAGCAAGGTGACCGTGGCCCACCAAGGCGATACGGCCGAAAGCGTGGTGGATGTTGCTAGCCCACTTTGCCTGGCCCGGCGCGCTTGCAGCGCCAGCCGCCAACTCATCACGCAAAGCACCACGATCAGCACCCCGACGCTGCTGGCCAAATAGCGGTGAATCATCTCGATCCAGGCTTTGCCATGCGTGACCGGGCCTGTCGGCATGGCGGTTTGCGCCATCGTGATTTCGCCGTGCGCGCCCAGCGGGCTGGCGCTGCCGTAACAGCCCGGCCAATCGGGGCAACCCAGACCCGAATCCGTCAAGCGGGTGAAGGCACCGAACAACACCAGATCGAAAGTCAGGAACAGGGTCAGCAGGGTCAGCGCCTGCAGCTTGGCTTGCAGCGTGGCACCTCGCTTGCTCAACCGCAACCACAGCAACGGGCCACATGCCAGCAGTGCGCCCAGACCAGCCAACTGCCACAGCGGCGATAGATCTACAAAGTTCATCGTTTCAGCGCCCCGGCTTATCCCAACTCGCATTGGCTTTCAGCAGCCGATTCAGATCGTTTTTCAATTGAGCGGGATCAGGTTGTACTGGTGAGCGCAACATCCACCTGCCCATCGGGTCGATGATGAAGAAGTGGTCTTGCAGCTTCTGGCCGGTGGCGGGTTTCAACCAGGCATCCAACTGCTCTCGCGGTGCCCGCAACACGGTGACAGCCACGCCTTGCGTGATCGCCTGCTGCAACTCGGGCCGAAGCGGTGTGTCGTCGGCCACCAACCAGACCTTTTCCACCTTGTCGCGGTCTTTGCCCAGCATTTCACGCAACTGGCGCTGGATGTAGAGCTGTTTTTCACAGCCACTGTCACAAGCACCGTCCTGCACCAGTGTCAACAGCCACTGCCCCTTCAAGGAGGCTGCCGTGACCGGCTGTCCGGCAAGGTCGCGCAAGCTCAAGTCCGCAGGCATGTCCACTGTGGGCAAGATCAACTCACCATAGGCTTGGCCGACCGGCTTGATCACGTAAAAGGTGAAATAGGACGCGAGCACCGGAGCAGCGCAGGCAGCGACGACCAGCAACATCCGGATACGCCCGCCGAGCGTGCGTTGCTGAATCGCCATAGCACTCGGATCCGGCAAGCTGTGCACGCTCAGGGACACCGGCTCATCACTAGATTTATTGAGGCCGGGCATGGCGGCGGGGGCGGATTGTTTGGAACCAGACATAGAGACCCAGAATCAGCGCGCAAAGCGCAAACCATTGAAAAGCGTAACCGTAGTTTTTGTGCAGGCCGGCCGCCGGTGCTACCCAGTCACGCAACAGGCCGTCTGGGCCTGCCGCGTTGTCAGGCCGGGACTGCACCAGAGTCAACGGCAGCAGGACTTGTTTTATCTCGGTCGAGTATTCAGTCACCTCGACATTTTGGCGGATTCTGCCGCTGACCACTGAGCTGAACTCATACAACCGGGAAGCAGACACGGCCAAGCGCCCTTCGACTTCCACGACACCTGTCGAGCGCGGCAACTCCGGCAAGCGACTGCGATCGAGCCCGTCGCGCGGCACCCAGCCGCGCTGCACCAGCAGCGCTTCGCGTCGGCCCTCAATTTGAAGCGGTGTCAGCGCAAAAAACCCGACGCGGCCTTGCATCGGACGATTGTCCAAAAAGACAGTTTTGTCCTCTAGCCACTGGCCGCGCAGCCGCGCCTTGCGGTGCACTTGCGCTTGCGCAGCCACAGGCTCGGACAACAGTTCGAGCCCCGTCAAGGCCGGCAGTTCGGCGCGCTGTTCGATCGCCGCCTGCAAAGCCTGCTTTTGCGCGGCGCGGTCCAGTTGCCAAAAACCCAAGCGGGCCGTCAGCGCCATGCCCAAAACGGTCGCCAACAGCAGCAGCAGGGAGCGGGTACGGGGCTTCATGCGTGAAGCCCCGGAGCATAATCTCCGGCCATGAAAATCATCTTTTTGATCGCCTTCATCGGCATCCTCGGAGCGCTGGCTGCAGCCGGCTTGTTCATGCTGAAATCGGGTAGCGAGGCCAACAACGGCAAGCGCAACTCGAAAATGGCCCGCGCCTTGGCCGTGCGGGTTGGCTTGTCGGTGGCCTTGTTTCTCTTCATTCTGTTCAGCTACCTGATGGGCTGGATCGAACCGACCGGCCTGCCGCTGACCCGCTGAGCCAGCGTCGGGCCGGTTGATCCAGCCGGACAGCACCCGTTCATTGTGTCTGGTGCGCCAATTACGTCTATTACGTCTCTTCAAGAAAAAAGCGCCGCGGTCTGCGGCGCTTTTTCAATTGACGTGCGGCAATCAAGCCCGCTTCGTCTTACATCCAGTAGACGACGAAGTAGAGGCCCAACCAGACGACG
>CANFYD010000091.1 GCA_947450745.1 Burkholderiales bacterium | reverse complement strand
GCCAGGCACGTCGTGCCACCGAGTCCGCGATCAAGGAATTTGAAGTCAAACGTGCTGACCTTGAAAAAGCTGCCGCTGAAAAGCTGGCAATTGCTCAAGCACTGGGCGACAGCCTGGCCGGCAAGACCGTGCGCATCAGCCAAAAGGCTGGCGTGGACGGCCGTTTGTTTGGCTCGGTGACCAATGCCGATGTGGCCGAAGCGCTGACGAAGATGGGTTTTGCCATCTCGAAGACGCAGATCCGCATGCCTTTGGGCGCCTTGAAGGCCGTGGGCGAGTTCCCTGTGAACGTGGCTCCGCACACCGACGTGTTGGTGGAAGTCTCGGTTCAAGTGGTTCGCGACACTGAGTAAATCGCAAGACGTCTGACCCTGACCGGTCAGTGAAGAAAAGCCGACGCTGATCCAGCCGTCGGCTTTTTGCGTTTGTTGGGGCAAACTTATACCGAGTCATCCCCCGTCTGTTCACAGACTTGTCCACAGGGCAGGTCCTTCAGTTGAAGTCCTACGCCGAGCCCATTCATGAACGCGACCTTCTCCCCCACACCGTTGCCCGGCTCCAACCCTGTGCAGAACATCGACAAACGAGACGATGAACTGACGCGTCTGCGGGTGCCGCCGCATTCGATCGAGGCCGAACAAAGCGTGCTCGGTGGCTTGTTGATCGATAACTCGGCCTGGGACCGCGCCGGCGATTTGTTGACCGAATCGGACTTCTATCGGTTTGAGCACAAGCATATTTTTGTCGCCATCGGCAAGTTGATCAACGGCAGCAAGCCGGCCGACGTGGTGACCGTGTTTGAGGAGCTGACCTCGGTCGGCAAGGCCGCCGATTGCGGTGGCTTGGCCTATTTGAATGCTTTGGCGCAAAGCGTACCGAGTGCGGCCAACCTGCGTCGCTATGCAGAAATCGTCCGCGAGCGGGCGATTTTGCGCAAGCTGGTCAGCGCCAGTGACGAGATCGCCACGGCGGCGCTGAGTCCGCAGGGGCGGCCGGTGACACAAATTCTCGACGAAGCCGAAGGCAAAATCTTCCGCATCGGCGAGGAGGGCTCACGCAGCCGCCAGGGTTTCCAGAGCATGGACAACCTGGTTGTGGCCTTGATTGACCGCGTCAACGAGTTGGCCGAAAACGGGGCCGAAGACGTCACCGGTGTGCGCACCGGCTTTTACGATCTGGACCGCATGACGGCCGGTTTCCAACCGGGCGATTTGATCGTGCTGGCGGCTCGGCCTTCGATGGGCAAGACGGCGTTCGCGATCAATATCGGCGAGAACGTTGCCATCAACGAAGGGCTGCCGGTCGTCATCTATTCAATGGAAATGGGTGCCGCCCAGTTGGCCATGCGCATGGTCGGTTCGATCGGCCGCATCGACCAAGGCCATTTGCGCACCGGGCGGCTGGCAGACGATGAATGGGGGCGTTTGTCCGAGGCGGTGGACAAGCTCGGCAAGGCCAGCATTTTCATTGACGAAAGTCCGGGTTTGTCACCCAGCGAGGTGCGCGCGCGGGCGCGTCGCCAAGCGCGTATCTGCGGCAAATTGGGCCTGATCATCGTGGACTATTTGCAGTTGATGAGTGGCAACGGCGGCAATGAAGAGAACCGCGCCACCGTCATCGGCGAAATATCGCGCGGCTTGAAGGCCCTGGCCAAAGAGCTGCAATGCCCGGTGATCGCCCTGTCTCAGCTGAACCGCAGCGTCGAGCAGCGGCCGGACAAGCGGCCGATGATGAGCGACCTGCGCGAATCCGGTGCGATCGAGCAGGACGCCGACATCATCATGTTCATCTACCGCGATGACTACTACACCAAGGAAGAGTCGAAAGAGCCAGGTGTGGCGGAGATCATCATTGCCAAGCAACGCAATGGTCCGGTGGGCACGGTCAAGCTGTTCTTCCAGCGCATGCACACCAAGTTCGAAAATCTGGCTCCGGGTTACACCAGCGGCTCGGATTACTGAAACTCAAGGACTGTTCTGCAGCCGTTTTGCGGCTGGAGCAGGCTTCAGCCACTCCGCGCTGTAGCGATTGCGAGGGTTCCACAGCATCCAGCCATCGGTCTCGAGCGCGTCTGCGGCATCGATTTGCCGGCCTATTTCATGCGCACCGAATTCCCGGTGGTCGAAGGCATAGTCCCGGAACGCTTGCAGCCAGGGCCGAAAGCGCAAGCCTGGCAAGCCGGTGCGCTGCATGGCCCTGCGTAGCGAGTGCTCGACCAGCTCATACGGTGCAGCCATCGGATCGCGGTGCTCGGGAATGCCGAAGCTGAAGCCAGACGGGTAGAGCATCGGCGACAAGTAGTCCACCTGCTCGGCCAGCGCTTCGAGTTGCTGGCCGATCTGGGTGTCGTCAAGGTTCCAGGCGACATAGCCAAAGATATCGGCGGCCACAAAAACGTTGTAGCGCTGCAGCCGGTGCTGCGCCGCCATCAGGAAGCCGTTGATCGCCGCCACACGGCCTGCCTCGGTGTTGTTGCGGCTGAAACTCAGGCCCACCGCATCGGGGAAGCGCAGGTAGTCAAACTGCACCTCATCAAAGCCGAGTTGCGCCGCCTCCTCGGCCAGCGCCAAGCTGTGCTCCCAGGCCTCAGTCTGGAACGGGTCGATCCAGGCCAGATCCTCCCTGTCCTTCCACACGGCCCCGTGGGCATCGCGCACGGCCCATTGCGGATTGCTGTTGGCCAGCGGGTCATCCTTGAACACGACAATGCGGGCGATCAGATAGATGCCTTGGCCACGCAGGTCTTTCATCAAGGCCGGCATATCGGCGACGGTGATCGGTGTTTGCGGGCCGAGGCCAGCGGCTTCGACAGCCGCGCTTCGATAAGGCACCCAACCTCGGTCACCCTTGACGTCGATGACCAGTGCGTTCAGCGGAGTCTGGGCGATCAATGCCAAGGCATCGCCGCGCAACAGTTCACTGCCAACGCCGTAAAAAGACAAATACAAGGCACGCGGACGGATGGCGCTCAAGCGCAGCACGACAGGCGCTGCAGCGCTGGAAGGTTGCCCGCCGTACGGGACGACATCGAAGCGGCCGCGTGCATAGCCGACGGCTCGCACGGTCACGGTGGTGGGCGTGTGGTCGGCCCCGAAAGCGAAATAGCCCTCGGCATCGGTGCGGCGCCAGTCTTTGCCATCTGCTACCACCATGGCGTGGGCGATCGCTTGGCCTGTGCTCACATTCACGATCTGGCCGTCGAAGGCTTGCACGGAGCAAATCCAGCTGGCGGCGGCTACCCATCGCATCCAGCGCAGCAAAGGGAGAGACGGGCCCCCGCGTCTCAGCGCCACCCGTCTTGACTTGCTCAAAATTGCCTTGCCATCGAAGTCACACGTACCGGAATGCGTCTGCGGCCAAAGGGGTGTCCCAGCTCTGCGCCGAAACAGCCAGCGATATGGGTTCCGCATTGCGGGCAGTTGGCTTGCGCCGTCAATTCATAGTCGAGTACGGCATACCAATCGCGTTCAATCAGCTTTTTCTGGCAGCTCGGGCAATAGGTGCTGCCACCGTCGATGTCATGCACATTGCCGGTGTACACATGGTGCAGTCCGTTGGCCAAAGCGATTTGGCGTGCGCGTGTCAAGGTCGCCATCGGTGTGGGTGGCACATCGACCATCTTGTAGTCGGGATGAAAGGCGCTGAAGTGCAGCGGCACATCCGACCCGAGGTGTTCTGCAATCCAACGCGTCATCGCCTCCAACTCGGGCGTGCTGTCGTTCAACCCGGGTATCAGCAGCGTGGTGATTTCCAGCCAGCACGTGGTTTGGTGGTGGATGTGCAGCAAGGTATCGAGCACCGGGGCCAGATGCGAGCCGGTCTGCTGCTGGTAGAACTCGTCGGTAAAGGCCTTCAGGTCGACGTTGGCCGCGTCGATTTTGTCGAAGAAAGCTCGGCGCGGTTCGGCGTGGATATAGCCGGCCGTCACCGCCACCGTCTTCAGGCCCCGTGCATGGCAGGCGTCGGCGGTGTCCATCGCATATTCGGCAAAGATGACCGGGTCGTTGTAGGTGAACGCCACGCTGGCCGCGCCCTTGGCCAGCGCCACCTCGGCAATCCGCTCGGGCGATGCCTCGTCCATCAAGCTGTCCATTTCACGGCTTTTGGAAATATCCCAGTTCTGGCAGAACTTGCACGCCAAGTTGCAGCCAGCCGTGCCGAACGAGAACACGCTGGAACCGGGCAAAAAGTGGAACAGCGGCTTCTTTTCGATCGGATCGATGCAAAAACCTGAGCTGCGGCCGTAGGTGGTCAGCACCATTTGGTCGCTGCTGCGCTGGCGGACAAAGCAAAGCCCGCGTTGCCCCTCATGCAGCTTGCAGTCGCGGGGGCAGAGGTCACATTGGATGCGGCCATCAGGCAGCGAATGCCACCAGCGCGCGGTATTTGCCGAGCCAGCCACCGGGGCGCAGTTTTTGAACTCGTTCATGGCGGCGTCTCCTTTTCATCACCCAGCGGCATCGGTTCACTGAAACTCCTCACCTGATAGCGCGAGAGTTGCAGGTCGGGCGCCCAGAAGTCGGCAGCCAGCCCAGCCTTGTGTTTGAGTGCCGCCATGAACTGAGTCGGTTGCGGGCATTGGGCCCAGACCTGCGGCAGCAGCGTGGCGTGACGCCCGTGCCACTCCAGCGTCACGCCGTCGACGCCGGGACGCAACGCAGCCAGCGCGTCGGATTCATCGCGTGCCGGCAGTGGCTGTGCGGGTGTGAGTACCGACACTTCAATCTGTAGCCCCGGCCATTCCTCCGCAACTAAAGGCATGAAGCGGCTGTCATGAAAAGCTGCTGCAACGGCGTTGGACCTGACGTCGTCAATCAAGCTGCGGCTGGCTTCGAGTCTGCCGACGCAGCCGCGCAGTTGCCCCTGTTCGTCATGCAGGGTGACGAAGGTGGCGCCTGGTTGATGCAGCGCTGTAGGGGCGGCGAGTGGACTTTTGCCTACCGTCAGCCCCAGATGGGCGGCAATCTGTTGACGCGCTGCAGCCAACAGCGCCGCTCCCAGAACGGCCTCTTCGCTGGAGGCGTCTGCCGGCGGTGGCGGGTCGAAGGCGACTGCGGCATAGCCCACCACCCTGTCTTTGTCCCCGAAGTTGCTGTCGCCGGAATTTCGCAGGTCAAGCAAACGCGACCGCAAACCATGGTGGCGCGCCGCCAGCAACGCTCCGTTCAATGGCGCTGCGCCGCAGGCTTCCTCGCCGTTCAGAGCGGGGGCGAAATCAAGAATGCGCTGCACAGTGGCGCTGTCCTTCACCCGCGCCTGGGCGTAGGGCAGGAAATGGGACAAATCAGAGCTGATGACGATCAAGGTTTCATCGCCACCCCAGAGCCGCTCCAGTACCTCGGCCACCTCTGTGGGGCTGGCTTGCCCCACGGCCAGCGGCACCAGGGCGAAGCCGTTGTCGAGCACGCTTTGCAGCATCGGCAGCTGCACTTCCAGCGAATGCTCTTGTGCGTGCGGCCTGTCGGACCAGACCACCTGCGGCAAGTTGCCCAGCTGGGCCAGAGCGGCTTTATCCAGTGGTATGCGGCCGAGCGGTGTTTCAAAAGCATCGACAGTGGGCGCGGCCAGCCCAAGTACGGCCACCCGGTGCACCGGGCCGAGCAAGACGACGCGCTTGATGCGTTCATGCCAGGGCTCCAAGGCTGCAAAAGCCAGAGCGGCGACGCCGCCCGAGTAAACATAGCCGGCGTGCGGCACGATCAGCATCTTTGGGCATACCGCCACGGCTGCAGCCAATGACTTGTGAGCTGCCGATAAATGTCCATCCACCACCTGGCGCAAAGCGGCGGCGTTGTCCGGGTAGAAGCTGCCAGCCACAGCGGCTGGGCGAGTCTGGCTCATGATTTTCCTCCATGAAGCAAAAGCCGATGGTGCGGCCCTCACTCCCTACGCTGCCCTGCGTTCAATCAATAACACAGCGATTTCAGCCCAGTGATGTCGGAGTGAATTCAGCGTATTCCTGCGCGTAGCAATTGCGCGCGAAGGCGCTCGATTTCCTCCATCAGGTCGAGCATGACGGCCACGCTTTGCAGATTGGCTTCGAAGTCGCGCTGCAGGCGGCAGATGCGGCGCACCCGTGCCAACTCTTCGCCGCCAAAACGCCAAGCCGGCTGCTCCAGAGCGGGTTGCAGCAGCCCTTCGTCCACCAATTGCCGGATGAAGTCCGGTTCGGTGCCGCAGGCCAGGGCAAAAGGTTCGAGCTCAAGCCCTGCGGTATCCACAAGGCAGACGCCGATGACGGTAGCGACAGTGGAAGCAGTAGGGTTCATTGCTCAGCTCCGAACTGCGCACGAGGGTTGAAGGCCAACTCCTGCGCCATTTGACGATAAAGGGCGCGTGCCTTGTCGTTGTCGGCCGGCGGCAGCACCAGTTCCAGCACCACGTAAAAATCGCCCGCCGCGGCGGCCGCGCTGCTGGCCGGAATGCCGCGACCGCGCAGCCGCAGCTTGCGGCCGGTCTGCGAGCCCGCAGGAATGCTCATTTCTACCGTGCCGTCGGGGGTACTGACGGGCACTGCCGCGCCGAGTGCTGCCTCCCAGGGACTGACCGGCAACGTCAAGTACAGATCGCGACCATCGACACGCCAGCGCGGATGCGCTGCGAACTCGATTTCGAGGAATAAATCGCCCTGTGGGCCGCCGCTGAAGCCTGCCGAGCCCTGACCGGTCAAGCGAATTTGCTGGCCGGCTCGAATGCCTTTGGGAATGCTGACCTGCAATTTGCGCTCGTGCAGGGCCACGTGCCCGGTGGCATCGACCTCGGGGCTGCGCAGCGCCAATTCACGCACGGCACCGTGAAAGGCATCCTCCAGCGGCACGACAATCTTGGCGTGATGATCTTGCCCCCGCATCGGTGACTGCTGACCAGGCCTTGCGTGGCGGCTTGCGCCTGCTTGGCGGCCGGCCGCACCAAACAAGGCTTCGAAGAAGGCGCTGTGGTCGCCACCAGCGCCACCAGCGGCAAAATCTCCGAACTCTCCTGGCGGGCCGTTGAATTCGAAGCCGCTGTTCCAGCCCGGCGGTGGTCGGAAGTCCTGCCCCGGCTGAGCCCCTTGGCCGACTTGATCGTAGGCGGCCCGTTTCTCTGCATCACGCAAGACCTCGTAGGCCTCGTTCAGCTCTTGCATGCGCGCCTGCGCTTCAGGCGCTTTGCTCACGTCCGGATGATGCTTGCGGGCCAAGCGCCGAAACGCCTTTTTGATATCCGCCTCCGAGGTGCCGCGTTCGACGCCCAACACCTTGTAGTAATCCTTGAACTCCATGGGGTCGGCTCTCAGGTTGCGCAAAACTGCGCGTTCTGAAAGCATCCTGCCAGCGCCCTGTCAAGTCAGGCTTGATGGGGATCAATACATGAGCTGAGTGAGGATCTGTCGGTGTGACATGACCGCGCGGACTCTGCTCTCTGCCCTATGCCCGGGCATGCCGGCTGCGGCTGAGAGCAACTGCAGACTCACTGATTCTGGGGCTCGAGATCGGCAGTCGCCAACTCATCGCTGGGTGCAGCCTTGACCCAATGCACAGACTGCGGGCTGTTGTGCGCGCTTTCAACCGGCTCAAAGGCACCGATGCAAAATCCGAGCAAGGTCACTACAGCGATACAAGCAATCCACATTTGCGGATCCTTCACCCAAGTCGCCAGTTTCTGTGTAGCCAACATGATCTCTCCAGGCATCAATGGAACAGAGTGCTTTCCAGAATGAAAAGAACCCATCGAACGAGTCGGTGTGCAGCGCCGTTAAACTGCGGCGGCCCGCTTGATTGTTGCTATGCGGGCTGGCGTTAGGAGGGCTCTGCGAGGACTCGGGCTCGACTGTACTGTATTTTTATACAGTAGTCTGAAAAGATTGATGCGTCCCGTGCCAGTCGTAGTTTCAAGCCATCAATGACTCCAACGTAAAAAAGCGCCCTCACTCGGCTGAGTGAGGGCGCTTTGCCCGTTTAACGGCGTGAAGCTTTACTTGAACAGGTCTTTGACCCGGTCGGTCCAGCTCTTGGCGTTGGGCGAATGCCGTTCGCCGCCGTCGCGGAAGGACTTGTCCAGCTCCTTCAGCAGCTTGCGCTGATGCTCGGTCAGCTTGACCGGCGTTTCAATGCTGATGTGGCAGTACAGGTCGCCAGGGTAGCTGGAGCGAATGCCCTTGATGCCCTTGCCGCGCAGGCGGAAGGTCTTGCCGTGCTGCGTGCCTTCCGGCAGTTCAATCTCGGCCTTGCCGCCCAGATTGGGCACTTCGATGCTGCCGCCCAGCGCTGCCGTCGTCATGCCCACCGGCATCGTGCAATGCAGGTCATCGCCATCACGCTCGAAGATGTCGTGCGGCTTGATGCGGATCTCGATGTAGAGATCGCCGGCCGGACCGCCATTCACGCCCGGTTCGCCGTTGCCAGCCGAACGGATGCGCATGCCTTCGTTGATGCCGGCCGGAATCTTCACTTCCAGCGTCTTGCTCTTCTTCACCTTGCCCTGGCCGTTGCAGGCCGTGCAGGGGTCAGGAATGATCTTGCCCGTGCCTTGGCAATGCGGGCAGGTTTGCTGCACCGAGAAAAAGCCCTGGCGCATATGTACCGTGCCCGAGCCATTGCAGGAGCCGCAGCCCTTCGCGGTGGTACCCGGTTTGGCCCCCGTGCCGGAGCAGGTTTCGCAACCTTCCCAGCTTGGGATACGGATTTGCGATTCTTTGCCGCGCGCCGCCTCTTCCAGCGTGATTTCCATCGCGTAGCTGAGATCGCTGCCGCGATAGACCTGCTGGCCGCCGCCGCCTCGCCTGCCGGCATTTGCACCTGCACCACCGTTGAAGATGTCGCCGAAGATATCGCCAAAGGCTTCAGCGAAACCGCCAAAACCTTCCGCGCCGGGGCCACCCGGACGGCCGCCCATGTTCGGGTCAACACCGGCATGACCGTATTGGTCGTACGCCGAGCGTTTTTTCCCGTCGGACAGCATCTCGTAGGCTTCTTTGCCTTCCTTGAATTGCTCTTCGGCCTTCTTTGCGCCCTCGCCCTGATTGCGGTCGGGGTGGAACTTCATGGCCAATTTGCGGTAGGCCTTCTTGATTTCGTCCTCCGTGGCGCTTTTAGCAACACCAAGGGCTTCGTAATAGTCACGCTTTGCCATGAGCTGGGATCCGTGCATTTCAAACAACAGCGCCGCGCCCGGCTTTGAGGTCGAAACCTCGGGGCTGCGGCGCGGCGACGGGGACGCTAGCCAAGCCTTTGCATTTCTGCAAGCTTGGCGCGCCTTTCACATCACTTCGAGTCTTTGACTTCCTTGAACTCGGCGTCGACCACATTGTCGTCGGCCGGTTTGCCTGCAGCTTGAGCGGCTTGAGGCTGCTCGGCTCCTGGGCCGCCCGCTGCACCGGCAGCTGCGCTGGCGGCCGCTTGTGCACCCTGCGCATCAGCATAGATTTTTTCGCCGAGCTTCTGGCTGGCCGTCATCAGGATTTCGGTCTTGGCTTCGATGTCAGCCTTGTCCTCGCCCTTGATGGCGGTTTCCACATCCTTGATGGCGGCTTCGATCTTGTCCTTCTCGCCGGCGTCGAGCTTGTCGCCATGTTCAGCCAGCGATTTCTTCACGCTGTGCACCATGCCGTCGGCCTGATTCTTGGCTTGGACGATTTCGACTTTCTTCTTGTCTTCTCCCGCGTTGACTTCGGCGTCGCGGACCATCTTCTGGATTTCTTCTTCCGTCAGGCCGGAGTTGGCCTTGATGGTGATCTTGTTTTCTTTGCCGGTGCCCTTGTCCTTGGCGCCCACATGCAAGATGCCGTTGGCGTCGATGTCAAAGGACACTTCAATTTGCGGCGTGCCGCGCGGTGCGGGCGGGATGCCTTCCAGATTGAATTCGCCCAAGCTCTTGTTGCCCGAAGCCAGCTCGCGCTCGCCTTGGTAGACCTTGATCGTGACCGCCGGTTGGCTGTCGTCGGCGGTCGAAAAGGTCTGGCTGAACTTGGTCGGGATGGTCGTGTTCTTGGTGATCATCTTGGTCATCACGCCACCCAGCGTTTCGATGCCCAGGCTCAACGGCGTCACGTCCAGCAGCAACACGTCCTTGCGCTCGCCGCCCAGCACCTGACCTTGAATGGCCGCACCGACAGCGACTGCTTCGTCAGGGTTGACGTCACGGCGTGGCTCTTTGCCGAAGAACTCTTTGACCTTGTCTTGCACCTTGGGCATGCGGGTCATGCCGCCGACCAGGATCACGTCGTCGATGGCGGTGATGGCGATGCCGGCATCCTTCATGGCCGTGCGGCAAGGGGCAATCGTGCGCTCGATCAACTCGTCCACCAGCGATTCCAGCTT